>JACMKL010000019.1 GCA_014380105.1 Candidatus Melainabacteria bacterium | reverse complement strand
GGTGACGATCTGGGCGCCGACGTGGCGCGCGGTCTGGAAAACGAAATGTCGCTGGTGCGCGTGCCGTAATTAATAAAGGACTAAAAATTCAGCCTAATAGTACTGAATTGATTGGATTAATGGGGCATACGTACACTGTTGAAAAAAACTATCCAGAGGCACTTAAGTATGTAAATAGACTGATCAAAATAAATCCAAAAGATGCGCATAGCATGTGGTTGCGCGCAGGAATTTATCGGTCTATGCCAGACCTTCCGAAGTCATTAGCTGACATGAATGTAGTACTGAAATTAGAACCACACAATCCACTGTATCTGGTCGATAGAGCAACTACTTATCTGCATCTGCGGAAATTCACTCTGGCAAATAGAGACATTGATGAGGCAATTTTGTTGGATCCTGGCTACGCCACTGCTTATTACATTCGGTCTCACCTCAGGCTAAACGAGGGACTTCGCGGTCGAGCAATACAAGACGCGACTCGTGCAATTGAATTGGAGGGTTTCAAGAATGGTGGATTCTATTTCTTTAGAGGTTGTCTTTATGAAGGGGCAAAGCAGTACGATAAAGCTATCAGTGATGGGCTTAAGGCTGATGAATTGACTCCGAATCAATCGCACATCAAAGTTCTGATTGGTCGAGTCTATCACAGACTTCTGGAGCCTGATAAAGCGCTGAGATATCTCAATGAAGCGATCAAATTAAACCCAACTGACGCCTCAATATACATGGAGAGAAGCGGCGTTCATCACACTCTGATGAATTGGGAAGAGGCCGTAGCTGACGAGTCGAAAGTTATTCAGTATTCGAAAGACCCACCGATTAATGCGCTAATCAACCGCATTCGTTATTACAGAAGTAAGAAAAAGTTTGATCTGGCAATTGCTGATCAAAACAAGATTATGGCTTATATGCCAGGTAAGGACGGTCTCTTTAGGAATCGTTCGCTTATATACGAGGAAAAAGGTGATTACGAAAAGGCGAAGCAAGACATCAATCGTTTTTTAAAAGCTTTTCCAAGAACAGAGGATGCTCTAAGTTCAAGAGCAAGGCTGAATCTTCATCTTAAACTTTACAGCGACGCGCTTAGAGACGTCACTGAGGCAATTGTGATTGTGCCAACGCTTAGTAGCTCATACGAACTCAGAGCAAGCATATATGATGCTATGGGCAAAGCTAAAGAAGCAGCTAGAGACCGCGCAACAGCCAAGGAAATTGATCGCTCAAACTTGCCTCCAAGGTAGCCATTATGCCCTTTTATTTTCTATTGTTCCGCCAAAAGTGGTGCGATTGAATCAGCGATAAGCTGATGCCCTTTTTTTGAGAAGTGATATTGGATAATTAGATCTTGCGGACGGGGATATTTCTTAAATGCAGGCGTTAAATCAAGGTGGGAGAAACCCTCTCTCTGCGAGAGTTTGCGGAACTGTTCTTCCTGCGATGTTAGCTCCTTATACGGCACTAGATTCGGAAACATAACCAAAACCAATCGACTGCCTTTCGCTTTCAAAATGGAATTCAGTTTTTCGATTAATTTGCCTCCAACGGCATCTGCGTCCTGTACGCCGTACCCGAGGTTCGAGATTTCCAGGTTTTTCGGAGCAAAGTCTTTCTGTGCTTTTGTCCACCAATGTTTCACCTTAACAAATCGTTTGTCATTGACGTTTAGCGCAAATGTTGTCTGATTAATTACTCCGTAGATGCGACTGTTTCTGCGAAGCCAATCCAAAACTGGACTTGGTTTTAATTCTTCGGCATGTGCAGTCACCACAGAATTGTCTATGTTTATCTGACCTTCTTTGTCTAAATAGGCATAGGGCTTCACTTCTGCAACGTTTTTTATTGTTTCTAAAATTACACTTTCTTGTGCGTCTCGATGATTGTAGAAAAGTACTACGACGTCCGGTGCGAATTTGGAGACTAATGTTTCGTATTGAACAAGTTCTTGCGCAGTAGAGTAGCCTGCACAGCCAAAGTTAAGCACTTCGGCTTTTTGAAATTTGCCTTTGCCTGACGCAAATTCTCTATTTAGCATGCGCTCGAGGTCGGCAGGAAATGTCTCTTCCAGAGGGACTTGTAGCCCTTCCACAGCTGAATCTCCGAGAACTGCTATCCGTAGAGTTGAAATCGGTTTTTTTAATTCTCTAGGAAAGTCGCGCATCCCATAGGCATTTAGAGAATCTCGCGAGAGCCCCTCGAGGCGCCAGGTGACTTGCTTTGAGGCGATATGCCTGCTTCCTATAACAGGATCAGGTTCTAGAAATTCTTGTTGTCCGATGCCAGCAAAGTTGAAAAATGTTTCGAGCCATCCGATCAGGAGCACTGAGGCAATCACTGTTTCGACAAACGGACGCCACCAGCTGCGGTGATGCTTCGATGAGCCAGTTTGGCAACTTCCATTTTCTACGTTAGCGCCGTCGTCCAGCGGTTCTTCCTCATTGTTATTTTGCGGCTTTTCGGTTGATTGCATGTGGTTTCAACCTAAAACTGAAAGTAAATGAAGGGTGCCACATACATCGGCGCAAAACCCAAAATTAATAAGGCAGTGCCGGCATAAACGGCAATTTGAGTGGGTAATGATTGGTCCCAAAAATTTCCAAGGCTGAGAAGAGGGCGCTTCAGGCTGTTTTTACTGAGCTTCAGATTTTCTGAGGTTTTTCGGACGAGCAGGTAAATGATATATAGGCTGATGGATAGCGGCAAGGTTGATTGTAGAAATAATGCCAGCACTTCACCGCCGCTACTGGTAGTAAATAATTTCTGGGTGATTTTTATTGCTTCAGGCAAATCTTTAGCGCGGAAAAGAATGCCAGCCATAAACAAAAAGAGGATGGTTAATGTCACTCCCGACCAGTGCCAGATTGGGCTCGGGCGCAGTTTGGAAAGAAACGGAGTTTTGCGTACAAAGTCCCCCCATTCTTTGGATGCCACCAGCCCCACGCCATGAAATGCACCCCAGACGACATAGTGCCAAGCGGCTCCGTGCCACAGTCCACCAAGAATCATGGTGAGCATTGTGTTGAAACGCGCTCTGGCAGGACCTACCCTGGAGCCTCCCAGAGGAATGAATAAATAATCGCGCAGCCATGTTGAAAGTGAGATGTGCCAGCGATGCCAAAATTCGGTCAGATTGGCGGCTAAAAATGGCCAATTGAAATTTTCTGGAACTTTGTAACCGAGTAGTAGTGCCGATCCTCTTCCAATATCTGTGTATCCGGAAAAGTCAAAAAAGATTTGGAACGTAAATCCGGCAACAGTCATCCAGGCATCGAGTGCGC
>JACMKL010000162.1 GCA_014380105.1 Candidatus Melainabacteria bacterium | reverse complement strand
GCATTAAGGCTTACCGGTCGCTTGCGCTCTGGTATCGATTTTATGGACAATCTAATACCGCTCAGATCCAGGTTCAAATTCTTGGCAAACTGCTGAACAGCCTGGACGAAAGTATCTTGTTTCCCAAATTTCAATGTGAAGGTTGTGGAAAAGGCTAGGTCTATTGGCAAGCTTAATCGCCATTGCCCAGCTTAAACGGACACCTTTACTACCATTCGATTAAAGAATGTGGTAAAAGTCCGGGTCTTTGCGAAATCTCCCAATATAATCCGCACTTGAGCCTATTAGTGAATCTGTAGTGCTCGAAGCCATAAGGGAGGAAAGCCTTGAAAATCGCCGTTTGCGTTAAAGCCGTTCCGGATACGGATGCCAAGATTGTAATTGCTGGAGACAAGCAGAATATTGATTATGCTGGTGTTCGCATTGTTACCAGTCCATATGATGAATTCGCCATTGAAGAAGCCTTGCGTCTCAAAGAGAAGCTCGGCGGTGAGACTACTGTATTTTCAGTAGGCGGCAAGGAAGCTACCGATGTTTTGCGTGACAGCTTGGCACGCGGCATTGACTCTGCTGTTCACATTCAAGATGATGAATTCGATAACCTCGATCCTCTGAGCACGGCGAAAGTGCTTGCAGCTGCCATCAAAGACGGTGGCTTCGACGCAGTATTCTGTGGACAACAGGGTGTTGGTGGCGATAACAATCAAGTGCCTGCAATGTTGGCTGAGTTGCTCGGAGTTCCGCAAGCGACAATCATCTTGAAGTTTGAGACAGATGGCACCACTTTCAAGGCTGAGCGTGAAATTGAAGGCGCTCATGAAACAATTGAAGGAACACTTCCAGCTGTTTTCAGCACTCAAAAGGGTCTGAATGAGCCTCGTTATCCTTCCATCAAAGGCGTAATGGCCGCGCGCAGAAAAGAAATCGTCGTTAAAGACGCTGCAGCGCTAGGTGTGAAAGGTCAATTTGAAAAGGCTAATCGCAAGGTAAAAGTAAAAGAAATGGCATTGCCTGCGTCGAGACCACTCGGTCGCAAATTAGATGGTGACGCTGATGCTCAAGTCAAATCGCTCATGGATCTTCTAAGAACAGAAGCCCGAGTAATTTAGGTTTGAGACCAGAGCAAGTCACACGCAATTTTTTCAGGAGATAGAAAGATGGCAGAGGGAATTCTGGTTTTTGTTGAACAGCGTGGCGGTCAGGTTCGCAAGGCGAGTCTGGAAGCGCTTTCAGAAGCCCATAGAAAGGTTGCAACCGTTGGTGGTGCAGTCACAGCGTTTATCGTCGGCAAAGACGTAAAGTCAATTGCTGGTTCTTTGGCTAAGTATCACCCAAGCAAAATCTTGGTAAGTGATTCAGCTGATTTCGAAAATTATTCAACTGAAGGCTACGCAACTGCGTTGACTGAGGCTGTTAAAAAGACTGATGCTAAATATGTTTTTGCAGCAAACACAGCATTGTCGAAAGACTTGCTACCACGTGTGGCAGCAAGACTTGATGCGCCACTAGTATCTGACGTCACTGAGTTCGTTGTTGACGGCAACAACCTTCTTCCTAAGCGTCCTCAATATTCAGGCAAGACTTACACCGTTTACGAATTCAATTCACCAGTAGGTTTGGTCACTTTGAGACCAAATGTTTTTGCAATTGAAGAAAGTAGCAATAACGTCAATTGCCCAATTGAAGATTTGGCAGTTAGCGCAGGCGAAGTGAAGGCGAAGGTGACTGCAACTCAGGCTGCATCAGGCAATAAAGTTGAACTCAGCGAAGCTTCAGTAGTGGTTGCTGGTGGACGAGGCATCAAGGGTCCAGAAAATTGGCCAGTGCTTCAGTCACTCTGTGATCAACTCGGTGCTGCTCTTGGAGCATCACGTGCCGTGGTTGACGCAGGCTGGATCGATCACCAATTCCAAGTTGGTCAGACTGGTAAGACAGTCAGTCCGCAACTCTACATTGCATGCGGTATCTCGGGCGCCATTCAACATTTGGCTGGTATGAATTCGTCCAAAGTAATCGTTGCGATCAACAACAACCCTGATGCAGAAATCTTCAAACATGCCACTTATGGCATCGTCGGAGATGTGTTGGAAGTTGTTCCAAAACTGACCGAAGAACTCAAGAAAATGAACTCCAATAATTAAGCTGGTTTCATTCTCTCGAAGCTATTCTCTAAACGCCCTGCTTTGCCGGGGCGTTTTTTGCAAGATTTTACGGGCGGAGGCAGCGCGCCTGTGGAAAAAAACGACTGGTATTAGACTAAATACAGGTAGTCAATAGTCTTTATTGATAATATGCAACCGCCCAAGAAATTTGTGTTGATACTCGTCTCTAAGGTTCGTTGCCTGACGTAAATGCTTTTCAGTAGTATCAGTTACCTCCTATTTTTGCCGGTGATCTTCTGCCTCTATTGGTTGACGTCTGGTCGCGCGCGCAAAGTGGTTTTGCTTGTCGCGAGCTACGTCTTTTACATGAGTTGGATGCCCAGCTATGGCTTGATGCTGTTTCTCTTGACCGCTGCGAACTATGGTCTGGGGCTTCTGATTGAAAGCAATCGGAAGCAGAAGCTATATCTGTGGTTAGCGCTCCTCGTTAATGTTGGTGCGCTCGTCTACTACAAGTACGCCAATTTTCTGCTCTCTTCAATTTTTGAAACGCAGCGAGCTGTTTCTTCTATTTTTGATATTCATGCCATGCCGCTGTCTACGCCGGTTTTTGACATTATTCTGCCACTCGGTATTTCATTTTTCGCTTTTGAATTTATTCACTACAACGTCGATATTAAGCGTGGCAGTAAGGCTCTTAAAAACCCGCTCGACTTCGCACTTTTCGCTTCGTTCTTTCCATCACAAGTGGCTGGTCCGATTAAGCGCTATCAACAGTTTGACGAACAGCTGAATGAGCCAAAGCGGCTCAATCAAGAAGACATGATTGTTGGCATGGGTTTCTTGATGAAGGGTCTTTTCAAGAAAGTTGCGCTCGCCGACAATCTGGCACCAATTACTGCGATGGGCGTCAACAGTGTCCAAAACCTCGGGTCTTTAGATTCTTGGGTTTTGATTTTTGTGTTTGTTTTGCAAGTGTATTTCGATTTTTCAGGATACACAGATATGGGCATAGGGTCAGCACGGCTGCTGGGTTTCCACTTGCCGAATAATTTCAATCTGCCATATGTCGCGTCGAAAAATATGATTGAATTTTGGACTCGCTGGCACATCACATTGTCCGGTTGGTTGCGCGATTACCTGCAAACTCCGATGACTGGATTTCGTGCTTCGCGCCTGCGCTTTAACGTTGCTACTGTGATCACAATGACCATCTGCGGATTGTGGCATGGTGCCGCCTGGCACTATGTTTTGTGGGGAGTCGTCCATGGTCTATTGTTGGTTGCTACACGTGAATATCTACAATTTGTGAAAGGCTCTGCGGCACTGAAGAAATTCCATGCTCAGTCCTGGACTATACCGGTATCCTGTCTATTGACCTTTATTCTCCTGCACTTCACGCAGCCTTTCTTTATTGCCCGCAACGTGACAGACGCACTCATAATTGAGCGCAATATGGTCTGGTTTACTCCATCACCGGGTCTACTTGCCACTGCATTTCTACAGTCACCGGTAGTGATGGCACTTCTGTTGTATGCAGTTTACGGTTTGATTTTCGTGGAGATTCCGTGGTTGTCTGCAACTAAAAAACTGGCTCCATTGCAGGTTCTTCTCACAGGATCTGTGCCTCGCCAGGTCGCATTGTATGTCTGCGTCTTTGTCGCCGCGATTGCATTCTGTCCAGAATTGACCAGCCCATTCATTTACTTCCAATTCTAATAGGTTCGTAGATTGCCTCAATCACTACTAGAAAAAACAGAGAAAAGTGAACTTAAGCCGTTCGTAAAACCAGGTCGTGCCTGGATTTTGATTGGCCTGGAATTCTTTGTTGTGTTGGTTTTTGGACTGCTTTTGCTCGAGCCCATTTTTTCTTTTGCTGGCGTTGCCAACGAAGAAGTTTTGGATATTGATCCAGTTTCCGGCTGGACACTAATGCCAAATCGCAGTTTCACATATAGAAAAGAAGGCTTTTCGCAATCAACCATAAATTCGCACGGAATGCGCGACGTGGAGCGAAGTCTAGTCAAGCCGGAAAATTCTTATCGAATCGCCTTTGTAGGCTGTTCTATAACCGAAGGAAATCAGG
>JACMKL010000161.1 GCA_014380105.1 Candidatus Melainabacteria bacterium | reverse complement strand
TGCAGAATTCAAGCAAGATTTTACCGGCGAACCAGCCACAGATGCCACTATCATGTCTGGCGGACAGGGTAAAGTTCATGGTCAAGTCATTCCAAAGACGGACAAGTAGTTTTCAACGAACGCAGATTGATGGAGAGGGTGCTCGCATGAGCATCCTCTTTTCTTTTGTCTTACTTTATTTTCGCCAGGCGCATATCTAATATCGCTTTCGGATTGCCAGCACGTTGGGTCAATTTTCCGTCGTGCATCAAGCCTCTTTCTTCAAGCCAAATTTCAAATTCAGGAGCCGGTCTTAAATTCATCAACTCGCGCAGAGTGGCTGAATCGTGGAAGCTTGTCGACTGATATGAAAGCATCACATCGTCGCCCATTGGTACTCCCATAAAATAATTCACTCCAGCAAGCGCGAGGAGCATGGCAAGATTTTCGAGATCATTTTGATCTGCATTCATATGATTTGTATAGCAAGCATCAATTCCCATCGGAACGCCCAAAAGTTTTCCCATGAAATGATCTTCGAGACCGGCGCGAATCATTTGTTTCCCGTCTTTCAAATATTCAGGTCCAATGAAGCCAACCACATCGTTGACGAGAAACGGTTGAAATTGGCGCGCCAGTGCATAACAACGAGCTTCCATTGTGAGTTGATCCGCGCCTTCGTGCGATAAGGACGATAGCTCAGAACCTTGTCCAGTTTCAAAATACATAAACTGTCCGCCATCAACGCGGCAATTTTTGCGACCTACTTCAACGGCTTCTTTTAAAGTGTCGTTGTCCAGACCGAATGCTTTGTTTCCTTTTTCACAGCCGGCAATACTTTGAAAAATTAGGCCAGCGGGTGCGCCTTTCTCAATCGCTTTAACTTGAGTAGTAACATGACTGAGTATGCAATTCTGAGTGGGCAGAGACAAATCCTCGATCACTTGATTTGTTACTTCCAGTAAGCGGGCTACAGTATCAGGCGTGTCATAAGCCGGATTTATTCCGATTACTGCGTCGCCTGCTCCATATGAAAGACCTTCGTAAATGGATGCAGTGATACCATCAATTGCGTCTGCCGGATGATTTGGCTGTAAACGCACTCCCAGGCGTCCTTTTAAGCCTAGTGTATTGCGTGCTTTTGCAATCACCTGCAATTTTGCTGAAGCAGAGACAAGATCCATATTTGACATGATTTTTGTGACAGCTGCGGCCATTTCGCCCGTCAAAGCGTTTCGAAGTGATTTCAAAAAATCGTTCTCGGCATTTTCATTCAATAAAAATTCGCGCAGATCTCTTACTGTCCAAGATTTGATTTTGTCGAAAAGGACACTATCCAAATTGTCATCGACAATTCGAGTAACTTCATCTTTGTCGTATGGAATTACCGGTTGCTCTCGAAGTTGCTTCAGCGTGACGTCCGACAGCAGCTGCTTTGCAGCGATTCTTTGCAATTCTGAGCTAGCTGCAATGCCCGCTAGAGAGTCGCCGGACTTCTCCTCGTTAGCTTTAGCCATGAGGTCTTTTAGATCGGCAAATTGGAAGGTTTTGCCTCCACAAACGACTGAAAGATCCATACTTTTTACCTGAAGATCAGAGTGAAGCTGGATAGTGTACCCTATATTGCCCGTCATTCAATTTTTGAATGCTTCCAGGATGAATCTACCTTGAGCGATGATTTCTCGCCAAAAAATTTTCTTTCCGATTCTACACCCGCCAGAATTTCTGTTGGGCGCGCCGGTACACGTCCCAAAACCGATGCTTGGCTAAGGTTTCGCGCCGACCATGCGCTCGCGCGCGACGCTATTCTTAGTGAATTAAGAGACGATTTCGTTGAAGATTTCGTAAAAGCTAAGGGTTATCCATTTATAAAAACGATCGTCGAAAGCAAAGAAGAATTCATTCAATTTCCGCCAAAAGGCAAAGTGGTATCGGCGCAAACCTTGTTGGACGTGAAAAAAATGTGCCCTGCCGACATTGATGTGCAGATAGTAGTTAGTGATGGACTCTCCGCAAGAGCGGTTGAGAAAAATATCTCTGATTTGCTACCGATGATTGAAGACGGACTGAATTTGCACAAAATCTCTTTTGGCTTACCTATATTCGTGCGATACGCAAGAGTTGCTGTTGGCGATCAGCTGGGTTTTGCATTGAATGCAAAATTAGTGGTCAACTTAATTGGCGAACGCCCTGGACTCTCATCATCAGAGGGTTTGTCCGCCTATATTACTTTTCATCCGTCACCTCAAACAATCAGTTCCGATCGCACCGTAGTCTCCAATATTCATGACCGCGGAACACCACCAGTCGAAGCTGGAGCATATATTGTCAAATTGATAAAGACTATCCTCGAGAGAAAAGTCTCGGGCGTGCAATTGCAGAAATTGAGCTGACCTATGACTTCATTTTTGAGTGTCGGCATTGATGTCGGGACAACGTCTACTCATCTCACTTTTACAAGACTTTCAATTGGAAATTCAGGAACGGTAAATCAATCGCCGATGCCTGTCATTGATAATCGTGAGATTGTTTTTCAGAGTGAAGTGCATCTCACTCCGCTTAAATCTGATGGCACAATTGATGCTGAAGGTGTTTTTGCCATTGTCCAAAGCGAATTTGAAAATGCTGGTATTAAAGCGTCAGATATAACAATCGGAGCTGCGATCGTAACAGGCGAAACCTCATTGAAACGTAATGCCAGAGAGGTTCTTGAAAAACTTTCGCGTATTTCTGGCGAGCTTGTCGCAGTCAGTGCTGGACCTCATCTGGAAGCAATTTTGTCCGCGCGTGGATCTGGAGCTGTGGCTTCCTCTTTGCAAAAATCGTCCACAATTTTGAATATTGATATTGGTGGCGGGACAATGAATCTCGCCTTGTATAAAAATGGCACTTTGCTTTCCACGTCTTGCATCGGTATAGGTGGTCGTTGTCTGCAATTCAATACAGACTTAAGTCTAAAATCATGCACCGATGGCGGCATTGCGTACCTGCGCAGAAAGAATATGTCTGCCGAAATTGGTACGACATACGATTTGGTTCAATTGCAATCTGTGGCAGAAGATATAGTCTCAGATGTGGCAGACTTCATTATTGACGACCGCAAGCATAGTCTCCTGCATTCTTTGCCACTTACAAATCCAGCTGAAGAATATGTAGAGCGAGGGCAAATCTGGCTCAGTGGGGGCGTCCCCGAGTTTTTGATTGCTCAAGACCTTGATAGATTTGCGTTTTTAGATATGGGCGGATTATTGGCGGATGCGTTTGCCAGTAATTTTGCGCGAAACACCATAGACTATCAAATTTCCAAAAATCCGGTACGAGCAACCGTGGCTGGTGCCGCAATGCATTCGATGCAAGTGAGTGGAGCAACCATAGATTTCGATATCAATTATTTGCCATTACGCAGTGTGCCACTGTTGAAGCCATTTTCAGCTTCATTATCACAGCTAAGCGACGAGACTATTTATCGGCAGATCGAGGCGAGCGTCAAGCGTTTTGATACTGAAAATAAGTGCACTACTTTTGCAATTGAGCTGCCTGAATTCACTCCTTCTGAAATGCGCTATGATGGTTTGTTGCAAATTGCAGGCAGCCTTGCTTCTGCAGCTGAAAAACTCGCGCATTTACGCCCCTGGATATTAGTATGTCGTCAGGATTTAGGAATGGCGCTGGGTCAGTCGTTTCGCAAAAGACTTTCTGATTGTCCGTTGATTATTATTGATGGTGTTCAAACCGGAGACGGTGATTTTATCGACATAGGAAAACCGGTCAGCCTCGATCAAAATAATATCGCCCAGACGCTTCCGCTCGTACTCAAAACTCTGGTGTTTAATCAAAAACACACTTCAATGTAAGCGCGTGTTTGAGCCGGCTTAGGTACTCTTTGCGTGGAATATTTCTGGCATTGAAAGTAGATAAATGATCAGTTACATACTGTGAATCAAGCAGTACAAAACCGCGCTCTTTCATTCGCTCGACCAGATGATAAAGGCAAACTTTTGATGCGTCAGTGGCAGTGTGAAACATTGATTCACCCATAAAAGCGCCACCAATACTCACTCCGTAAAGACCGCCCACCAACTCACCGTCTAAAAATGCTTCGACGGAATGCGCCAGACCGTTGTCGTGAAGTTCAGTATAAACTTGAATGATGTCTTCGGTTATCCAGGTGCTCTCGCGGTCGGCGCACAATCTCATCACTTGGTCCCAGGCTGAGTTTATTTTGACGTCGAATCGTCCCTGGCGAATGGTGCGCAGCAAACGTTTGGAAGCGTGAAAATTATCCAATTCGATTATGCAGCGGGGATCGGGTGAGTACCAGCGAATAACATTGTCATCGTGACCCATCGGAAAAATGCCAGCAGTGTATGCCCGAAGGACAAGCTCGGCGGTAAATTCAGGCTCCATCTTCTTTCGAATCCAATCTGGAATTTTCACTTCTTTGCATCAGGAGTAAAGCTACGTATATATGTAATTAGATCTTGCATTTGAGAATCATTGAGCTGAGCTTTGGAAAATGATGGCATGCCTGCTCTCGGCACACCAGCCCTAATCAAAGCTTGAATTTGTTTATCATCTTTGTAGCGGGCCACAAATTGTGGGCCCTTAAGTGGACGATACGGATGAAGAGCGTTGCCTCCGGCGGGATGACAGCCAGCGCAAGTCAACTTTTCAAATAATACTCTACCCTTTTCGGTGGCAATTGCAGATACTTTCGACGGTGTTTTGGGTGTCGCTTTTGTAGATTGGGTGACTGTCGTTTTAATTGTGGTTGTCTTTGTGACCGTGGTTGTTTTGACGGATTGGGCGAGCGCAAAATTAGCATTCGTAGCTTGAAATCCGCACACGATAAGAATTAAAAGAGATTTTTGATTTCTTGAAATGCAGTTGTACATACGTGTTGAACTCAGTCACCCGTACACACCCAATTTGGGCATCAACCTAGACTATAGCAAACCGCAAAAAGAGGCGCACTTTCTGATTATAGTCCAGGCGTGCTAGGCGGCCTTATTTCGCCCAATGTTCCATTTATGTGGGTAAACCAGACGCGTGGGATTAGACCGTAACCTCTAATAATTGGAGGTGGTGTTGGAATATTGGCACCATATGCTTCAAGAACGCTATAAGTTTGATGAACGCAATTGTTTGTAAAAACTGCCCAGCCGCACAAGCCTGTTCTTGTTGCTGCGGAAGTGGCGGCATCAACATTTGGTGTTTGAACATCAAATGCTTTGTAATGGTGGTAGCGTATATGGTGCCCTGATTTCATCATCTCCAGCATCGTGTCAAGCGTGCCTTCATGTATCCAGAAATCAGTGTCACCACCGCTTTCGACCTTCATATACTTTATCCAGCTTACGACATCCATGAAATTGTGATGGACCAAATGGTCAGTCGAGCCGAACAAATAACGGTCTGTCTCGTCGAGTTTAAACCCCCAGCCAATATGACCGAAGTGTGCCGCCTGTTTGTAATTGATAAAAACGAACGCTTTGCCTAACATGGGCTATAAACTGCTTTTCTTTTCGTAGCGCTGAAAGCGAAATTCGACGCCGTTTTCTTCATTTGTATCTGAAACTGCAACGAGTGCAAAACTATCATCGACGCCTGGAAAATGCACGTCGCAATCAAATTCTTGCATAATCCGAGTAAGGTGAATTGTTTTTAAAAGCGGGTGTTTGAGCGCCTCTGCGTAAATTTGCGCACCGCCGATGATGAAAGTATGTTCGTGATCAATGGTGGACAGCTTTTCCAGCGCTTTCTCCAAACTATCGCAAACAATTACTCCTTCTGGTGCCGTCCAAGCGGCGTCTCTAGTAAGGACAACGTTAATACGATTTTTCAATGGACGCCTTTTCTCTGGTATTGAATCCCAGGTTTTTCGCCCTACAATAATTGCGTTTTTCCCACTACCAGTAGTTAACGACTGAAAAAATTTCATGTCTTCAGGTATGCGCCAGGGCAGAGTATTTTCTTTGCCAATGCCAAAATCAAGGTCTGCGGCAACGACAATTTCTAGGCTGGCAACAGTCATTCGATTACAAATTTACCTTTTATACAGCTACAGGGAATTTGATAAAGCCTTGCGGTGCATAATTTTTTAGGGTGAAGTCTTCGAATTTCAAATCCATGATTGATTTGACTGGAATTTCCACTTCAGGAAGCGCTCCAGGTTGGCGCGTCAACTGCTTCTCCAGTCCATCAAGATGATTGAGATAGATGTGCGCATCACCCATTGTGTGCGTAAAAATGCCTGGCGTCAGACCACATTCTTGTGCCACCATTATCATCAAAAGTGCATAGCTTGCGATATTGAAAGGCACTCCTACAGCCAGATCGGCAGAGCGCTGATAGAGCTGACAATCAAGGCGACCGTTAATTACATAAAATTGGAACATCATGTGACACGGTGGCAGAGCCATTTTGCTGATGTCCGCCACGTTCCAGGCTGTGACAATTATGCGTCTTGAATCAGGATTGTTCTTGATCAAATCGATGGCATTTTGAATTTGATCTATATGATTTTTCTTGTAAAGACCCGTTGTTTCATCCAATTCAAATGAAGGCCAACTTCTCCACTGATATCCGTAAATCGGTCCGAGCTCACCATCTTCGTCAGCCCAAGCATCCCAAATAGCTGTGTGCTCTTTGAGATCGTCGTTGATATTTGTTGAGCCCTTAAGGAACCACAGCAATTCGCGCACAACCGCGGCAAAATTGACTTTCTTAGTCGTCAACAGGGGGAAGCCTTGACGCAAGTCGTATTTCGTTTGTGCTCCGAACAGCGAAATCGTTCCAGTGCCGGTGCGATCTTCGCGACGTTCGCCTTCAGAGAGGACCGTTTGTATCAAGTCAAGATATTGTCGCATCGCGCTGCGGAATCTCCCTGCTTTAGTGTCCCTGTTTGCGCTTTTAAAATTAGTTTCCTAGGAAACTAATTTAAGATCGCCTGAATACACATCCCTAACGTCTCCATTAACAATAGCAGGAAATCGAAATATCGACCTGAAACCTTGATGGTGGCTCGTTTTGGATGATATTCGCAATGCATGTCTTGAAGATATTCTTTGTGTTTTCGCCATGTTTAAATAAAATCTTTCAAAGCGAGGCCACTCTGCTCTCCAAAAAGTGGAGGTATTGCATTTCCAATTTGTGTGTAGCGAGGAACTTCTTTTTTTCTCAACTT
>JACMKL010000160.1 GCA_014380105.1 Candidatus Melainabacteria bacterium | reverse complement strand
TTCGAAAAATTTCGCTGTGTGGTCTGCTGCCTCTGGTTAAACAGTCTGTGACGGAGAGGCGAGAGCAGTAAGTAACGGTGTCGAGAAGTTGAAAGTGCTTTGGAGAGAAATTGGGTAGTCGTGGAGATGAACTGAACTTATTAGTTTTCAAGGATCAAAGGCAATTAGATTCCGCGCCTGTGGAGATAAAGAACTTCTTGGTTAATTTGAAAAAGCCAGTGTTAGTACTCAAAGAGCTGAAATAGAAACTAGCGCTAAGGTTGTTAAAAGCCGATAACTTAGCTCAATGGAACTTGGCAAGCTCTCCGAGTCTTGACGAAATGTGTCTTGAGGAAGCTACTAGGGGCGTTGCTCGCTCTCTTGAGCGGAAATTGTCTGAAAGATTCGCGCAGGCTCGCTAAGTTTCATCCTCCAAAATGGTTTTGAGCCTTCCCTGGCAAGAAAAAGAGGACTAGACAAGAGCTTCCGCTCTCTTGCAATGCAGCTTCAGATAGTGTTGAGTAGTCAGATTGGCCAGGGGTGTCAGCTTTTTGACGACCACCAGTCCAAATTTGACACCACTTTTGCATCTGCAAGGAATCCCAAGCGACATCATGAATTATTCGGAGGCAATCGAGTTTCTCTTCACCTTCCCAGACATGGAAAGGGGGACACATGGCTCCAGAGGCTCGACAATGAGTCTCAACTCAATGCGCTCTCTTCTCAATCGCATGGGAAATCCGCATCAGGGCAGAAACACGATTCATGTCACCGGTTCAAAAGGCAAAGGCAGTACGTCTGCCATGATAGGCTCGATTCTAGACAAAACCGGTTTTAACACGGCGTTGTTTACCAGCCCGCACCTGCATTCTTATTGTGAGCGCATCGCTTTCAACATGCAGCCAGTTGCAGAAGAGGAATTTGCGCGCGGTTTAACTGAAATTCGTCCTTTTATCGAAGAAGAGATGAAATCGGGACCTGCTCCACTTTCTACGTTTGGTTTAATTACTGCACTATTCTTCCATCTGGTGGCGACCCGTCAGCCAAAGACTCATTGGCAAATTGTGGAAGTTGGCATGGGTGGTCGCTTCGATATCACCAATGTTTTTGACAGCACCGACATTATTGTGATTTCGCCGATATCGCTTGAGCACACAGAAGTTTTGGGTAGCACTCAAACTGAAATAGCCAACAACAAGGGCGGTATCATCAAGCCTGGTTCGACAACTATTCTCGCGCCTCAGAAAGACATGGGCGCGCGCAGCGCTATAGCAAGAATTTGTGCAGAATCGCGTTCCGAATTTGTTGACGTCGGCCGAGCTTATAAATACAAGCAACTAAATCAAGATTTGAATGGACAAAACATCCAGATAGACAGAGAAGGAACATCGATTGAAGTTCACGTTCCTCTGCTTGGACAACATCAAATGGTTAATGCGATCGCTGCAGTAGCAACAGCAGATGCTCTGGCAAAGAGAGGCGTTCCGGTCGCCAGCAAGCAAATTATTGAGGGTCTTGAAGCGGCTCGTTTACCCGGTCGGCTTGAAATCATGCGTGGTGAATTGACTGCAGAGCGCACAATCAAAGGACCAATGATTGTTGTAGACGGCGCTCACAATCATGAGTCAGCGCAGGCTTTAGCGACAGCGATGAAACAATTGCTCGGGATCGAAAAATGTATATTTGTTCTCGGCGTCAACAACGACAAGAACATCACTGCGATATGGCGTGAATTCGAAGCGATGAACAAATTTACGGTGGCGACGCGGTCGAAAAATCAGAGAGCGATGGCTCCTGAGTCCATTCAGGATGTAATTGGCATGTTTGCCACAGATCACCCGGATGTAACTACCACTCAATCTGTTGATAAAGCGCTAGAGAAGGCGCTTTCGGTGGCAAAGGAAACTGACGTCATTTGTGTGGTTGGCTCACTGTATGTGGTGGCGGAAGCACGAGAATTTTTGAACAAGCTCAGTGCAGATTCAAACATCGGTTCGCGCTCAACATAAAAGCGCCGATAATTGATGTCTGCAAGGTTTCGCGTTTTCAGACTAGCCAAAATTCAAGTCTGATTAAGGGCTAAGCTGGGTACAAAACAGGCATCTCGCTCATCTGGTTTTATCGTGGAAGATGACGATCCAAAAACTCTAGGATTTACGCTAGCCGGACAAACACCCGCTCCCGGACGGCACTCCTGCACGACCTGCGGACTCGAGCTTCCGATAACAATTGGTTCGTGCCCGAAGGACGGCACCCCAATTCCGCACCACCATGCGGGCGATCTCGGCATTAAGCTGGTCGGCAATTATGAATTTCTAGAATTTATCGGCGCTGGTGGAATGGGCGTCATCTATAAAGCGCGCCATCCAGTTTTAAATCGACTTGTTGCAATCAAAATGTTGCACGGTCACCTCGTTTCTGATGCAATCATCAACCGCTTCAGGCAAGAAGCTCAGGCTGTGAGTGGTCTCGATCACCCCAATATTATTCATGTGCACGACTTTGGTGTTTCTGAGCACGGTCAGCCTTACATGGTTATGGACTTTATCGAAGGACGACCGCTCTCTGAAATATTGAAGAATAAGCAATTATCAGTTCCCGCTGTCGTCAACATCATCATCCAACTTACTGAAGGCTTGCAACATGCGCATGACAGGGGCGTCCTGCACCGCGATCTTAAGCCCAGTAATATTATGATTACTGAAGGTGATCTCGAATTTCCAGAAGTGAAAATTGTCGACTTCGGTATCGCAAAAATATTGGAATCCGATTCGACACGAATGACTCAGACTGGCGAGTTGATAGGTACTCCGCAATATATGAGCCCCGAGCAGTGTCGTGGCGGACAGCTTGATCAACGCTCCGATATTTATTCACTGGGTTGCGTAATGTTTGAAGGCATTACAGGCAAATCTCTCTTCAACAGTGAATCTATGGTTGCCGTCATCGTCGATCAAATGAACACTCCACCACGCAAATTGCGGGAAGCTCGCCCGGATACGACTTATCCCAGTCAGTTAGAAGATTTGATTGCAAAAATTCTTGCAAAAGATCCAGCCGATCGCTATCAAACGATGACTCTATTAAGAGAAGAATTGGAGCCGATTCAAACGCTTGTAGCGCAGCAAGCTTCGAGCAGTTGGTCTCCGATGAGTATGCTACTTCTAAATCGCGAACAGCGCAGTTTGTTGTTGCTTTTACTCGGCTCTGTAGCCACTCTAGCTACTGTCGCTGTGACTTCTGTTTCTTTTGTAAAAGTGGTGCGTGATTCACAAACTATGAGAATTACAAGCGATATTTTTGCACCGCAGAAGGTGGCATCGCCAGCGCTGGTGAAAAGTGCTGATTTGGCTAAACGGCAGCAGTGGTTTCCATTCCTAGATTTGAGTAAAGCGTCAGACTCATTAATGGAATCTTTTTTTGATGTGGATTTGCAGCAGCCAAAACTCGAGCTGAATGGTTCGAGAGTTACACTCGCAAGTATGCCGTATATTGGCTTGCAGACCGCCACCAAGAATTTGCATTTAAATGATACGAGAATAAATGATAAAGCCCTTCCTTACCTTGTGCCGCTCAAGAAACTCGAGCAATTAGGTCTCAATCACACAAACATTACAGATGAGGGAATGAAGTCGCTGGCTCAGATTTCGAAACTATCAACATTGCATCTCGAAGGCACCGCCGTCGGTGACAGCGGTGTTGAAAGCTTATCGAAATTGCCACTTGAAGAACTGGCACTCTCCTATACGAAAATTGGACCAACGGCGCTCAAAACCCTCTCGAAAATACCGACGTTGAATAAACTAACAGTGGAAGGATATTCACCCCCGCGTGCGCAAAAAGGGTTTTCCTTCTTGAGTGAAAATAAGGGTCTTGAACGTTTGTATGTTGGTCATTCCGATATTTCGGACGACGATCTCGAGGATATTTCTAGAATATCCAGTCTGCAAAGATTAGGTCTGAGCAATTCAAAAATTGATATTGAAGGTCTTGAGTCACTGTCACATTCGAAGATCCACGAGCTGGATCTTTCTGGTACCGCATTTGATGTCAGCTGGTTGCCAGATTTGTCTCGAATGCCCAATTTAACTACACTGCATGTTAGTGACACTCAGCTCGATGACCCACTTCTGGGCGAAATTATCAAGCAATTGCCGAACTTGCGTAACTTGAGCCTGGCTAATACGAGCGTCACTTCATCCGGACTTTCGCAACTGAGCAAACTCAAACAGCTGCAATATGTAAATGTCGCCGATTGCAAACTGGATCAAAACACTATTCGTGCTTTGGAAAATCGCCTGCCTGGTGTTGGAATCGAAACGAAGAGAGATTTGTAGACGCAGCTTGACCCGCGTCAACTTCAAGGATTAAAAATCTGAGTAGGTAGCGCTAACTTTGGAAATTGCTGTGCGTATTTTACGCAGGTCATTTAATTTTTTAGACCGATAGAACGCCCAGTTTGAGAGCGGGTCTATAGAAGCCTCGAAGCTTTAGAGACTATGGTTTATCTATAACTACATTTTTTTCTGACGCTAAACTCTGAACTAACTCTTTCAATTCTGACTGTGCCATTACTGCAATCTTTGTACTCGCGGTTTTACTCGCGAGCTGCAAAAAAGTGGCATTGATGAGGACGCAGAAGGGTTTAGCGTATCACTTGAGGAGGTGAATATTATGATCGAAACTATTGTCAGCCACTTCGTTTTTCTTCTTATCTCTCTACTTGTCGGTCCATTTCTTCTGATTGCAGGTTTTCAGATTTTGCAGGGACAGCGCCTTAAGCTACCAGCTGTAGGCAAGCCAGTCATGAAATTTTGTCTTCAAATCGGCAAAACCCTGATTGAAATTGCAGACCTTATAGCAAAACTGGTGGCATCCAGGTTGCCCGCCCAGTATGTACATCTATCCCTTCCGGTTCAAGCGACAATCAAGTGTTTGTGTGTTGTACTGCAATTTTGGCTTCTAATAAAGTTTTTGCAGGGACTTTTTTAGGCGGCTCACGATGGCTGTGGAGCATAAAGCAACGACCTGGCGATGTTTATCAGGTCGTTGCTTAACTTCAAGGTGCAAGAGAGCCTCAACTGGGTACAAAAAGGGCATGAATTCTGATGATCAAAAAACTGTCATTTATACGGGGTCAGATGCCTTGCCTCCGGCGCTTCACAGCTGCCCGCTTTGCGGACTGGAAGTGCCGCTTTCGGTGTCAAAATGTCCAAATGACGGCACCAAGTTAACTGACACCTTCGGCGAAGGGCGCAAGCTTGTTGGTAATTATGAATTTTTGGAGTTTATTGGCTCCGGCGGCATGGGCGTTATCTACAAAGCTAGTCACCCTGTTCTGAAGCGACTGGTCGCGATAAAAATGCTGCACAGCCATTTGATGACTGACACAGTCATAAAACGCTTTCAGCAGGAAGCACTTGCTATAAGTGCCCTCTCGCACCCAAACATAATTGCGGTGCACGATTTTGGTTTGTCTGACCACGGACAGCCATACATGGTGATGGATTTCGTTGATGGCAAGCCGCTTTCTGAAGTTTTAAAGCAAGGTCCGCTCAATCTCGAAGCTGTCATAAATATCAGTATTCAGATTGCCGAGGGACTGCAACATGCCCATGAACACGGCATCTTGCACCGAGATTTAAAGCCCAGCAACATCATGGTCACTGATTACGATTGTAGTTTTCCAGAAGTGCGCATTGTTGATTTCGGTATTGCCAAAATTTTGGAGACCGAAGCTACGCGCGTCACACAGACTGGTGAGTTATTGGGAACACCGCAGTATATGAGTCCTGAGCAATGTCGTGGCACAGAGCTTGATGCTCGCTCCGATATTTACGCTCTTGGTTGTGCAATGTTTGAATCGATTACTGGTCGCACACCGTTTTCAAATGAATCTATGGTTGCTGTGATTGTCGATCAAATATCAACACCGGCTCGCAGTCTTGGTGAAGTTCGCCCGGACATTGTGTTTCCTATAGAACTTGAAGATTTGATTTCTAAGACCCTAGCTAAGGAGCCAGTCGACCGCTTTCAATCAATGAATGAACTTTTGGAAGAATTGGTAGAAGTGCAAAAAGTTGTGGCGATTACATCAAAGCGAAAATTTTCACTGCAAAGATTTTTGCGCTTGAATCGAGATCAGCGACATGTGCTACTGCTTTCGCTAGCTGCTATTTTTACTCTAATAGGTGTTGCGAGTAGCGCCTTATTATTTGTGAAAAATGTTAGAGATGCTCGCGACAAGGCTGCTGTGGCAAATGTAGTTAAAGTCTTACCCTCCTCTAACTCAGTCTATCTTTCTAAGTTGCTTGAGGATCGAAAAAGCGTAATTAGTCATCTTGATACATCCACCATTGATGGTGCTTTTATCAGATCTTTTTTCAATGATGATTTGAATATAGAACAGCTGAATTTAACTCGTGCCAAAATCGGAGACAATGATTTAGTCCCGTTAACTTCTCAGAAATCCTTGAATAAACTGCGTTTGCAGGGCACCAAGATCACAAACAATGGTCTAATCACACTGAAATTTTTTGAAAATTTAAACTCTTTAAATATCGATCAAACCGATGTTACAGATGATGGTTTAAGGCACCTGCTGGCTCTGAAGAAATTGCAAATCCTTTCTGCAAGCATGATGAATATAGGTGATCCAGGACTTGCACATCTAGAATCCATGCGCTTGCGAGAACTTTCTTTGCAAAAAACGCCAGTCTCTGACAAAGGATTGAAAGTATTGGAAAATATGCGCACTCTTGAAGTTGTGAATCTCCGTGAGTCGGGAAATGTGAAAAGCGATGGCATAAAATATTTGCGAAAGTTGCCACTTCGCGAGCTAGATCTTGAACTGACGGGCATTAATGATTCGGCACTTGCCTATGTAGCAAGTATTCGCAGTCTGAAAATGTTGCATATTGGTGGTACCAAAATCACCACTAGTGGTATCAAAAAACTGGAAGGAATGCCGGTTTTGGATCACTTGCGAATTAATGCAACTGATTTTTCTGCCGACTGGATACCCACTCTTGCGAGCATGCCGAAATTGCGCAAGATGTCTCTGGCGTGGACGCATCTTAATGATTCAAATATTGCCGAGTTTGTGGAGAAATTACCTGAGCTGGAAAATCTTGATCTGGAAGGAACTAAACTCTCGGACGCTGGGATCGTGCAATTGAAAAAACTCAAGCACTTAACCTGGGTAAATTTGAAACAAACGCTTGCCACACGCGCAGGCGTCGATAAATTGAACAAGACTATGCCCAAAGGCTTTTGGGCCGACTTTTAATTAAGGTCACACCGCATCGCAGCGGTTTAACCTTCTCAATCAAGTCAAGACTGTACGATCAACGCACTCATGAGGGGTTGAACATGGCCGTTATCACAGGACTCTCTGGCAACGAACTTTATTGCTTAAAACAAAAGGGTTATGAACCCGGAAATTTAGTAATTGGAAACAGTGTTTTTGCGCTCGGTTTTGTTGGCGGGTTGGCTTCTGGACTTAAAACTCTGGGTGGCGGTGAGGTACATCAACTTACCGATATCATTAAGGAAGGACGTTTGCTCGCTTATATGCGCATGGTTGAAGAAGCGCGCAGGCATGGCGGAGACGGTGTGACTGGTGTGACCAGTCAATTGATTTTTCACGATTCTAATATCGAATATTTGGCGATCGGTTCTGCTGTGCATCGCTCCGAGCGCGCATTGCCAGCCTCTGGCGTGCATCCGCACGATGATCATGTTTTTTCAACGTCTGCTAATGGGCAGGAATTATATTGCCAGTTAGACTGCGGGTTTGAGCCACTGCAGTTTGTGTTCGGCAATGTCGCGTATTCAATTGGCATAGGCGGTGGCATCATGGGTTCGCTGCGTAGTTTGAAAAGCGGCGAAGTAATTGAATATTCCGGCATGCTCAATAGAACGCGCCACCTCGCTCTTGAGCGCATTTCCGCCGAGGCGCGAGAAGCCGGAGCCAATGCGGTACTCGGTATTCAAACTGTGATTTCGCCTCTGATCGGCATTCAAGAAATGTTAATGACCGGCACCGCTTCTTATAATCCTGTTTTGCCGAAGATGTACACGGAAAACCCGATTACAAGCGATTTGACTAACGAAGAGATGTGGAACGTTGTCCATGCCGGATACTATCCGGTCAAACTTGTTCTTGGTGTTTCTGTTTTCTCAGTTGGCTTTGCGGGCGGCTTCAAGGCGATGCTCAAGAGCTTTGTACGTGGTGAAATCAAAGAATTGACTTATTTGATCTACCAGGCCCGCATCAAAGCACTCAGCATGATTCAGGAAGATGCCACGCAGTGCGGTGCTGATGACGTTGTCGGCGTTAAGACTTACGTATACGATTTCGGAGGCGGGGTGATTGAACTTCTGGCAATTGGCACAGCCATCAAGAAATTCCCTAATATTCCTGAATTGACAGGCAATTTAATTCCGCAAGCAATTATCAAAGATGTTGAGACTTTCCAGAATCGCGTGCCTTTGATGGCTACCTACACGCAATCTCTCGGTGAATAGAATTAGCGGCAACTAAGAAAAATTCCAAATTTTTCTTAGTTCTGACCCTAGTCCGTTACAAGCGGCGAAGCCCCTGCTAGACAAATGGCGCTTTGCGCACAAGCTTCGCTAAGCACAACGTTCGCTTGACATCAGCGTTTCGGCTGTCCGCCTTTTGTTGCTTCTTTGAAACTGGCGTCGCGCCTCACTGTGACGAGTTAAATCGCGGATGTCAGGTGTTTCCCTTTAAATTTAATTCTTGGCTGTCAACTTATATAACCACTGCTTCTGTCTCTCTTTATTAGCGTCTTTTATTAGGCCTACTAGCGCTTTTCAATTGTTTTGTCAGGTGCGCGTACGTAAGGTCAAAAGGTCACTTCTCGTTTCCCCAATCCCACAGATTCACATTCAGCTTCAAAACAGCAAATAGCTACAAGTTCTTTCTGCACTAAATTTCAGTTCGCTGTCGCGCACTGCATATGGTGTCGTCTTGCTTCGCTGTTGTTCTTGAACATGTGAGTTTGGCAGCCCCTTTCGATGTGTGTTGCAGAGGTTGGTTTGCGCTGAAGTTATACGGTGGTGCGCCCGTTCCCGCGCTCGATCACCATTTTGCACTGCGTCATAGAAGCACTTTGACGTTTTCCGCTCAAAACGAGCATTACTAAACCTGGAGAAAAATTATGTCCGTAAACACTGAAGTCCTGAAAGCTCTCGGTATCGCGTTCGTTCGTGAAGCTGGTGGAATCTCTGAGTATCGTTTGGAATCCAACGGTCTCAAGATTTTGCTCGCCGAGAATCATGCCAGCCCCGTTGTCACCGTGATGCCGCTCTACCGAGTCGGTTCGCGCAACGAGGCCGTCGGTCACACTGGTGCCACCCACATCCTCGAACACATGATGTTCAAGGGCGTCACGGACGGTCGCACCGGCGAGGTCTATAACTTCCCCGAGCGCTTCCGTCGCTTCGGCGGTGTCTGGAATGCCACCACGTGGTTTGACCGCACCAACTACTTCGAGACGGTTCCCTCGCGTCACCTCGAACTCTGCCTCGCCACCGAAGCAGACCGCATGCGCAATCTCCTCATCAAGGAAGAAGAGCGCGTCACCGAGATGACCGTTGTTCGCAGCGAGCTCGAAATCGGCGAGAACAAGCCGGATCGCGTACTTCTGCAGAAGCTCTACGCTCACGCGTTCGTCGAGCATCCCTACCATCACCCGACCATCGGCTGGACGTCCGACGTGGAGAACATCTCGGTCGCTCGACTGAAGGAGTTCTATGACGTGTATTACTGGCCGAACAACACCACTCTCGTGGTGATGGGCGACTTCGACCCGGCCAGCACGCTCGCGCTGATCAACAAGTACTACGGTGTCCATCCGTCGTCGCCGCATCCGATCCCGCAGGTTCACACCGTGGAGCCGGAACAGCAGGGTGAGCGTCGCTTCGAAATCGTGCGCGCAGGCGACTCGTCCCGCGTTGCGATTGGCTTCCACGTTCCGGAAGCGGCTCATGCTGACACGCACGCTCTGGCTGCGATGTCTTCCATCCTGGGTGGCGGTCGCAAGACCAGCCGTCTGTACAAGGCTCTGGTCGACACCAAGCTGGCGGCCAGCACCTACACCTGGCACTTCGAGCAGCGTGACCCTGGCCTGTTCATGGTCTTCGCGACTCCCGCCGAAGGTGTGAGCCAGGAAACTGTCGAAGCAGCGATCATCGCGTGCATCGAAGACCTCGCCAAGAACGGCGTTTCGGATGACGAGCTGAAGCGCGCCAAGTTGAGCAACCGCAAGCAGACCGTTCTGGCTGCCGCGGATCCGATGAGCCTCGCTGATGCCCTCGGTGAAGCGGAGTCGGTCGCTGACTGGACCTTCTACACCAGCTACGCTGAGAAGCTCGATGCGGTCACGGCGGAAGACGTCGCCCGTGTCGCCAAGGCGTACTTCAAGAAGACGAACCGCACCGTCGGCTATTACACCCCCAAGGTGGTAGAAGCTGTCGCTGTCGAGGCGCCGGTTGAAGAGGCTCCTGCGGCCGCCGTCGTGGCTCCGGTGAAGGAAACCTCCTTCGCTGCCCGCACGGTCCGCAAGGAACTCGCCAATGGTCTGACGCTGCTCGTCCTGCCGAATCCCGGCACTGGTATCGTTGGTCTCTCGATGAAGCTCAAGTCGGGTGGCTTCTACGCTCCGGCGGACAAGCCCCTGGTCGCCTCTCTGACTGCCGCCATGCTCGCCTCGGGTACGGCCAAGTCGGACGCGCTCCAGATCTCGGCTTCGTTTGAAGAGATGGGCTCGGGCATCGGCTTCAGCGCTGGCAATTTCTACACCAATGCTGGTGCGAAGGTCGCAAGCGTCGACTTCGAAACTCTGCTCGGTCTGGCTGCCGATATGCTGCAGGTGCCGTCGTTCCCTGATAAGGAACTGGCGACGCTCAAGGTGCGGTACGCTCAGCACTTCAAGGACGCCACGTCCACGCCTTCGTCGATCGCCGACACCACGCTCAACCACGCCCTCTACGGCGCGGACAGCATCTACCACAACAAGTCTCCCAAGGACTGCCTGGCAGAGCTGGCTGGTATCACCCGCGATGACCTGGTTGCCTTCCACAAGGCTGCCTACACGCCTAAGGGCACCATCCTCACGATCGTGGGCGATGTCGACCTGGATGCGGTCACCGCGCTGGTCGAGTCGACGCTTGGCGCCTGGGAAGGTGTCGAGCCGCGCGAAATCGTCGTGCCGGAGCAGGTTGCTCTGGAGGTCGGCAAGCGCATCGACGTCAACGTTCCGGACAAGCGTAGCGTGACAATCGCGCTGGGCTATCCGAGCTCTCTGGTGCGTAATGCCGAAGACTTCCTGGCTGCGCGCATCGCCAACGCTGCCTTCGGTAGCGGCTTCACCTCGCGGCTGTTCAAGGTCGTGCGCGTGAAGAACGGTCTTACCTACAGCATCGGCTCTGCCTTCCACGACCCGTCTTTCGGCGGCAACATTTTCGGCGTGAATCTGGAGGTCAACTCCGCCAACGTCGAACGCGCCATCGAACTCGTCAACCAGCTCACTCGTGAGTTCGTTGAAGGTGGCGTGACCGAGGACGAAGTGCTCACTGAAGCTGGCTACGCGGGCGGCACTTTCGAAGTGCAGCTGCGCAACGCCAACACCGTCGCCGGTGTGATCACTGAGTTCGAAAGCATCGGTCTGGGCGTTGCCGCCATGGACTCGTATGCGTCTGATCTCGACAGCCTGACCAAGGAAAAGGTCGACGCTGCCATCCGCAAGTACATCGATCCCGACAAGTTCGTCACTGTCGTCGCCGGTACGCTGAAGTAAGGAGAACGATAGCCCACAAGGCTCTCGTCTCCTCTTCCGGACTACTTCGATGGTGGGATTTCGCCGGTCTCACACAAGCGCAATTGCGAAGAGGGTGGGTGTTTTCCAACATCCACCCTCCAGCGTGCGCGCACAAGGAGGCCAAACAATGACCACACTATCACTGCTAATCGCCCTGGCGTTTATCGCCGGGTCATTCATCGTCACCTATACAGCCAGTCGCATCGCCTTTCTGGCGAGCAAGCCCTCCCACATGTTGGGCGCGGTAATGCTGGTTGCAGCAGGTGTAATCTATCCGGCCGTCATAACCGGAATGGGAGTGGGCGCGTATGTGGCACCAAGTGCGGTGCCAGTCGTTGCCATCCTTGCCTGTCTTGCTTCGCTTGCAGCGCACATCAGTGCCCTCAAGTATTTGAAGTGATGCAGGGCTTTGCATGCTGCGTTTTTTAACGCCAAAAATTAGAATAAGGAGGTGTCTATGGACACAAGTCATTTGGTGAGTTCACTCACAGGCCCGGCTATGGACAAAAGTCTGTATGCCGCACGTCTGGCTGAATTCGCCCTTCGGCTCAAGCCGAACAGCATTGCGGTTGTGGTAAGCAATCCGGAGCGCACGCGCTCGAACGACACCGAATTTGAATATCGGCAGTCGTCGGATCTGTTGTATCTGACCGGTTTCCCAGAGCCCGAATCGGCTCTCATCGTAAGCAATGTCGGAGGTAAAGTAACCTCGCACTTGTTCGTCCTTCCCAAGGACCGCAAGCGTGAAGTCTGGACCGGCATTCGCCACGGCATTGAAGGCGCTCGCAAGAATTTCAATTGCGACAAGGCTTTCACCTCGGACCAGTTTGCCACTGCAATCGATTCGGCGGTTGCCCGTGCCGAGACTGTTTACTACAAGTTCGGTGCTAGCGCGCACTTTGACGCGCAGTTCGATAAGGTCTGGAAGGCTAATCAAAAGCCTCTGGAAAACGTCGAAGAAATCTTGCACGAGATGCGGCTCTTCAAGTCGCCTCGCGAGCTGGAAATCATGCGTCACGCCGCCAGGATTTCGGCTGCCGCACATGTGGAAGCGATGCGCCTGTGTGCGCCCGGTTCTACTGAGTATCAGGTCGAAGCCGTGTTGGAGTCGGTCTTCCGCTTCAATGGCGCCGACGGCACTGCCTACAACAGCATCGTCGCTGGTGGCAACAATGCGGTCATTCTGCACTACACGACCAACCGCGACCGGCTCAAGGACGGCGATCTGCTCTTGATCGATGCTGCCTGTGAATACCGTGGCTATGCCTCGGATATCACGCGCACCTTCCCGGTTTCCGGAAAGTTTTCGGAGCCGCAGCGCATTCTGTACCAGCTTGTTCTCGATTCGCAGCTGGCTGCCATTCGTGCGTCTAAGCCGGGCAACTGCCTGGATGATGTGCACAATGCGGCCTGCCGTGTGCTGCGTCAGGGTCTCGCCAAGCTCGGTTTGATCTCCAGGGATGTAGTTACGCTTGCTGGCGAGCGTCGCGCTCTCAAGCGTTACGCCGCCGACCACGCGCTCGCGAAGAAGTCCGGTAAGGCTTTGCCTGACGAACCGATCACGCTGCGCTCCTTCTACATGCACGGCACCAGTCACTGGATTGGTCTCGATGTGCATGATGTCGGAACCGGTGGCACTCGCGACCCGCGCGGCAAGAAGCGTGAGCTCAAGCCCGGCATGTGTTTCACAGTCGAGCCTGGACTCTACTTCGACAAGAACGACAAGCGCGTTCCGAAGCAATTCCGCGGCATTGGAATCCGTATTGAAGACGACATCGCTATCACCGAGAAGGGGCATGACGTCCTGACTGCTGGTGTACCGAAGGCTGTCGATATCATCGAGCGCATTATGGATCACGGCAACGTGATTCGTATGAACGCCAAGCGCTAATTTCTAAGCGCTTTCACAACTGATTAACTTTGGCAGGCGGTCATGAGCAATCGTGACCGCCTGCTTCCCTTCTGGGATTGCCTTAGAAGGTCGCCATTCAGAGAGTCGCAGAAGCCTCAAGCTTCTTTCCGCGGCTTAAGAGGATTTATGACAAGAAAAATTGCCGTGGCATTTTGCGCGGTTTTGATGCTGGCGACATTGTTCGTCTGCTTCCAACCGAAGCCAGCCATATCATCGACAAATTCCAGTCAGGCTGTGCCTGCTGCTTCCTTGCTCCCCCAGCGCGCTGTTCCGTGTTTGACTACACCGGACAACGCCACTCGCCTTCCTTCCCGGAAGAGCGATTGCGGAGAGCCTCTGATTGAGACAAACCCGGTCGAGCGGCTTACACACAAGCCATTTTTGCCGCGCTGAGCTCTTGACCGAGTGATCGAGACAATTTAACGGAAGTGACAGGTAGCTTGCTTTCAAAGCAATCTGCCTGTCACTTTCCTTTTAAAAACTTTGTCTATTATTTCTTGTAGTATTAATAGCTCGAAATTTTTGAGGCGTTTTCAGGATTTGTTCAGCCGTCCAGATTTATTGTTTCACTACCCTTCCCCAGTTTCCAGAGGCAAACATTATGAGCGACAAACCGGCAGCACCTGCAAAAGTCAGACTTTCAGCCGATGAATTAGCGAGCAAGGCCGAAAAAGGTAATTTTAAGGAAGTGAATGACGCACTTGCTGAATACAGGAATGCTCAGCCAGAGCAGTTCCGTTCTCTAATTAGTGGA
The DNA here is from genome assembly GCA_014380105.1 of Candidatus Melainabacteria bacterium. GTDB lineage: Bacteria > Cyanobacteriota > Vampirovibrionia > Obscuribacterales > Obscuribacteraceae > QKMZ01. Next base: position 1,171 of record JACMKL010000160.1, on the reverse strand, counting down.
GTCAAGGCCGCTAATTTGCAGCATGTCGAAGATGAACAAAAGACTGTGAGAGATTTTAACAGCAAGCTATTTCGTTTCAGTACAGCGGAAGCAAAATTACCAACATTGATTTTCACAGACAGTGACGGCGACAAAATTCCGGACAAGATTTCCGGATTTATTTTGAAAGATGGAACATCAGTTGCGCAGCCTGAGAAGCCTGCCGCGACAGCTTCCGAACCTAAACAAGCTGAAAAGGAAGGGAGAACATTTTCTTTTGGTCCGAGAGCCGCTGAAGATGCCTGGAATAGTTTTTATCCCAAAAAATAATTGACTGTTCCACATCTTATTTTGACGTCGCAATCCAGTCATGTACATACTACTTCCTGTAGCAAACAATCCCAAAAAAGAGACGGAGAGGAGCTGCAAATCTCGTTAGAGATCCACAAACCCCCTCGTCTCAGTGCAGGATTTTATCCGTGCTTCTCGCCACCACAGCCCGCATCGCTCACCACTGGTGGTGCGGCGAGTGCAGGCGCGCAGAGCGGCGTGAAGAGCGGTCCTGCGCTGGCAAGCTGCTTTGTTGTGCCCATGATGATGACATGGTCATCGGGCAGGAGCAGCTCTTCAGCACGCGGATTGGGGATGAAGATTCCCTCACCGCGCTGGATGGCAACAACTGTCGTACCAGTTTTGGTACGCAAGCCCGACTCGAACAAAGGCTTGTTGGCGAGCGCTGACCCAGTGTGCACCTTACGTAATTCAACGCTGATACCAGTCGGCAGGGTTGTTCCGCCTTCCGCTGGATGCAGCGTTTCGAAGAGTGCCTGCCACTTCGCCTGCTGATTGCCGCGCAAACTGGAAAGGTTGTCGTCAATCACTTCCTTGGAGAGAAGATATTCATTGAGCACGCACGAGACCATCTCGAGCGACCCCGCAAACTCTTCAGCGACGACGCGATGTGCACCCATCTTGATGAGCGGCTCGACATTCGACATGTTTTTCGCACGCGCCACAATGTGGAGTTCGTGATTGAGACGACGCGCCATCTCCACCGTGCGCAATCCAGCTTCGTGGTCCGAAACGCAGATTGCCAACTGTCGCGCCTGGCGAATACCCGCATGAGCGAGCACTTCCTGGCGCGCAGCATCACCGTAGAAAATCGGCAGGCCATTCGCCTTCTCGGCGCGCA
>JACMKL010000159.1 GCA_014380105.1 Candidatus Melainabacteria bacterium | reverse complement strand
TTCGGGGCAAAGAGGAAATCCCATCTCTATACGTTGTTCGAGGAAGCATTGCGCCACCAGTCCTGAAAGTTTGCGAATTTCCAAAATTGTCTTCATTCTTTCGTCGCGCCCCAAAACGCCGCGTGCATCAAGCAAATTGAAAGTATGAGAACAACGCAATATTTGTTCATAAGCTGGCATTACAAGCCGTTTTCCAATTAATCGCTCAGCTTCCCCGCGATGCATCTCGAAGAGATTTTTGAGAAGCTCCGGATTACTCTCGGTGAAGTTATAGGTAGATTGCTCAATTTCATTTCGGTGATAAAGCTCACCGTACTTAACTGTGTCATTCCACTGCAAATCGTAGACGTTATCTACGTTTTGCAAATACATGGCAAGACGTTCAAGTCCGTAAGTAATCTCAGCGGCCACTGGTCTGACCTCTAAGTTTCCGGCTTGTTGAAAATAGGTAAACTGAGTAATTTCAAGTCCATCCATCCAGACTTCCCAGCCGACACCCCAGGCGCCTAGGGTTGGAGATTCCCAGTTGTCTTCGACAAAGCGGATGTCGTGCTCGAGAGGATCGACACCGAGTGCTCTCAAGCTTTCCAGGTAAATGTCCTGGACATCATCAGGCGATGGTTTCAGGATGACTTGGTATTGAAAATAGTGCTGTAAACGATTGGGGTTTTCGCCGTATCGTCCATCGGTCGGGCGTCTGCAACCGTCGATGGTGGCCATTTTCCATGGCTCAGGCCCGAGCACGCGCAAGAATGTCCCCGGACTCATCGTCGAAGCGCCTTTCTCCTGATCGAAACACTGCATGACCACGCAGCCTTTCTTTCCCCAAAAATCATTGAGGGTTTGAACAACCTCTTGAAACGTAAGCGCCATCGAGACTATCTCCATTTATATGCGAAGCGCCAGTTTAGCAGAGCCTTGACAGGTGGGTAAACCGATTATTGCTTATCGGACACTTTCAGTAAAAAACAGCATAAAAGGCTTGAATACGGTTGTTAAGTGGGAATAACAACTGTGATTACGGGGCATAATCGCACTGAACGACCCAAGACAGGGGGCATTTTCGGCTATCCATGACACAAGCAGACGTCAAACCAGACGCGACAAGGTCTAGTGCCTCAAATTCGAATTCGAAAGAGTTGCAGCTAAAGGCAAAAGCTTTGCTCGACAACATGAATAGCGTGTTGGTCGGTCAAGAAAAGGCGGTGCGATTCGCCGTCACAGCGCTCTTAGCAGGCGGTCACTTACTGATCGAAGACGTGCCCGGAGTTGGTAAAACATTGCTCGCAAAGTCGCTTGCGATGTCGGTGCAGTCACAGTTCAAACGTATTCAGTGCACACCAGACTTATTGCCTTCTGATATTTCAGGGGTCAGCATTTATAGTCAGACGGAAGGTACTTTCAATTTTATTCCTGGTCCAATTTTTACTAACATCCTTTTGACAGACGAAATAAACCGCGCCACGCCTCGAACTCAGTCGAGTCTCCTGGAAGCGATGGAAGAAAATCAGGTCACCATCGACGGTCATACGAGAAAATTACCAGACCTCTTTTTTGTAATTGCCACTGAAAACCCTATTGAATATCACGGCACATTTCCATTGCCTGAAGCGCAGCTGGATAGATTTATGATGTGCATATCGCTGGGCTATCCTGACCTGAAACAAGAACTTGAGATTTTGGATAAAACACTTTCTCAAACTGGTTTTGAAGTTGGTGCCGTATTAACAGTTGATGAAGTAATTAAGGCACGACAAGCTGTCAGACAAGTATTTGTTGAGCAATCAGTCAAAAATTATATCGTCGATATTGTGCACGCCACTCGTCGCCACCCATCGATTGTTCTTGGAGTTAGTCCGCGCGGAACTCAATTGTTAATGAGAGGAGCACAGTCTGCAGCTTTTCTCGAAGGTCGCGATTTCGTCAAACCAGACGATGTGAAATTTCTTGCACCGTATATTCTTGGCCACCGCGTTATCCCGAAAATGCAAGACAACAAAGTCAGTCACTCCGACCTGATTCTAAGAGTTCTAGAGGATGTCTCAGTCCCCGTCTAGCGCTCCGCCGGAGCCGCCGATATACAGCACAACCACGACGGTTCAACCGCCAAAACCGGTCGACAATCTGCGTGGTTTAAGATTTCCATTGTCACCGAATCTGGTGCTGATTATGAATGCGCGCTTTTTCGGCGCCATTGCAGTCACCATCCTACTTTACGTCTTCGCGTCCGAAAGTAATAGTCAGTGGCTGTATCTGCTTTCAGCCGGAATGCTTGCCACCATTCTTCTCAGCTTGCTCCTGCCTATCATGCAGGTCTGCGACATTCGGGTTAAGGCTTCATTACCGCCGAATGCAAGAGCAGGCGAAAAGATCGCAATCAAGATTTACCTCGAGCGCATCATGGGAGTTGGCACCTTCCAAATTCTTTTTCCACTCAAGTGGATGAGAATGACTGTCAACGTGATGCGTCTTGGCTCGCTTTCGCTCTCGCCACTTTCGAAGCCTCTACTTATTCCGAATATGGGTGAGAAAGAAACTCTTCAACTGCTCGCAGGACCATTGCGACGGGGCATCTATCGAGTTCAGAGCATTACGTTTTCTTCCTGCTTTCCTTTCGGTTTGGTTTTTGCACAGAAGGTTGTTCGCTACAAATTCGACCAGAAAGATTCAACCGAAATTACGCCCGAGACAATTGTTTATCCCAAGGTTTATCCAGTCAATGGAAACTTCCTCCAGCAGCTCAATGTAGTTACTCCAAACGTAGGCTTGCTTTCTAGAAAGTCGAGCTTTAATCAACAGACAGCAATCGTTCGAGGGGTACGCGAATATATTCGCGGCGACAGTCCACGCATTATTCACTGGGCATCGAGCGCTCGCACAGGCAGATTGCTATCACGCGAATTCGAAGCTGAGGGTTTGCCTTCATTCGACCTTCTAATTGACTCAAAATGGGATTGGGGCACAGAGGAAATGTACGAGCTTGCCCTGATTACGGCAGCCTCTCTGATTACCCTCGGACACAGATGGGGACTGTCACCGAAGCTTATCGTCAGAAACCAGGTTATGGTTTTGGAGCCACCACCAATGGCACCAGGGTTGACTGCTTCAATTGAGATGTTAGCCAGACTAGAACCGTTCAAACGCACTGAAGAAATCGCTAAAGTAGCTGCTCGTCGTGGTCGACGCGTCGACAAATTAGACGACCTGATTCGCAAACAAAAGGAAGGCGCCCTGATCTTCTTGGCGCCAAGGACTGAAAAAGCGCAGGTTGAGCTTGTCTTGGTACAACCGGTTGGCAAAACAGATGCAGACAAATGGCAATCAGTAACTCCTGAATCAGAAAAAAGACGTATCGAAGAAGAGCAAGCTCGCCTTGCCAGCACACTCGATCTTCGCAATGAGCCAGATGATATTGCGCGGGTCGGCGTGCAGATTTCGGTAATTTCTGGCGCCGAGGACATTATCAAGCTATGAGCAAAGAAAAGGTCTCAGGCAAAACTGTTGAAGTAGAAAACAGCATCGAGCTGCGTGTTGTCGGCTACATAATGCTGGCTCTGACAATCATTGCTTATTGTCTTTATTCAGAAGCGCCAATTGTAGTTACGATTGGCTGTCTGACAGTGTCTGCTCTCGGGTCTTACTTGAGCTATGTATTCCGATCGCGCAAATCCAAAATCGTCAACGTCCTTATTTTTGGCGGCACATTTGCTGTACTCGGTCACTTTATTTTCGAAGCAGTTAAACAAGTTTTCGGCAGCGGAATGTTTTTACCGGCATTCATGCAAGTGCTCTGCGGGCTATTGGTAGTGCTCACTTTCGACTTGCGCAATCGCACTGACATCTATGTTTTGGCCACTGTCGCCCTCGGATTGATGGGCACGGTTGCATCGCAAACCGGCAGCTATACGGTGTTTGGACTTTTTCCACTGGCTTTTATTTTGACCGGCGCAATTTTTCTATATTTAATTTCAATATCACACAGTCGAGAAGGCGCACCGTCGCAGGTTTCCGCCTCAACAAGACCGACTTTGCCTCCAGCACTCAACCAGGGGCAACCACTCTGGAAAAGACCAGCAACTGGCGGAGCGCTTGTAGCAGTCGTCACTTTACCAGTTGCCACCGTTTTGATCTTCTGCTTGCTTCCGCGCGCTGGAACATCAATTGTCGACCTGATGGCTGACCAGGCGCGCGTCTTGATGGCTAGACTTTATGAGCACTTGCATCCACCACAGCCACTGGCTCCGACTGCAATGATGCCAATTCCACCCCGCCAACAAATATCGCCGTTTTCAC
>JACMKL010000158.1 GCA_014380105.1 Candidatus Melainabacteria bacterium | reverse complement strand
TATTGTTTCGATTGTAATTTCGTTGATGGATGTGCGCTCATATGCTTAAGTTTGCGAGAAAAGCATCATTGGTGTGCCGAAGTGACGAGCGGCATTTTTGGCTTGGCGAGCCGCAGAAAGGAGAATTCCGGGGTGTGTAGTGTCGCTTGGAAAACCTGAAAGACCTAAGTAAACGGCGACCGAATTCGGCTCCATGTCCGGCAACAGTGGCTGTGAGGTGAGAGCATTGATCAACAAGCCACCAAATTCCTGTGCTTGTGCAAGCGTAGTATTTGGTAAAAGAATGGCATATTCAGACTCTTCGTAGTGTGCGACCAGGTCTAGCTGTCTGGTTAAGCCAAAGATACGCTGCGCTGCTTGCCGCACTGCTCGTGGTGGCAATGGGCGATAAATTGGCTGACCTGTTTGCCCTGGAAACAGTACGCAGAAATCGGCAATTATTAGAGAGAAGGGCTGCGCGGAAAGTTGAAAGCGACTAAATTCTCGCACAAGAAAGAACAAGAAGCTGGAATGATTTAATAGCCCTGTTTCTGGATTAGAAAGAGATTTGAAAACAGCATCGACTGCGACACGGTCTAGTTCTACTGGCGCTGGCAACTGACGTGGTTGACCGAGAGCTGGCATAGGGGGCTGCAAAGTCGCCGGCTGTTGAATCTCTGGCTGTGCTGGCGCATGCTGCGGAGAGACCGCTTGCGCTGCCGGCATACCCTGTAATGTCGGATGAATGACGCGTGGGGTAGGGAGTGTGCCAGGAGGTGCCGACGCTTGAGCTGCCAGGGGAAGACCTTGAGCTGACTTGGTGAAATCGATTGGCGGAGGGGTGTATCCCGCTGGCGGTGGTATCGGATTTGGTGCCGGTGGAACGGCCGACCCAGGAACCGGTAGTTGTCCGGGTAAAGCTTGCGGACCCGCTGTATTTGTGGCTTCTTCCAGGGAAGGCAAAACTGGAATACGCGTGCCTGTTTTTTGGGCGTGATCTGCTTCGAGTTCTATTAGTGATTGGATAAGGGTCGTATCAGTTGAAGAATGCAGCCAAACATCGGTTGGTTGTTCGCCTTCTTCTCCTTTCTGTAGGAGCCATTCAGCTTCGTCGACGGTACCGTTAGTGGTGACTGATAGCCAGAAAATGGTGACGTTCTTAGGGTTTTTCCAGCTCAGGACAATCGGTCGCCTTTTACTTTTCGAAGCTTGAGCCAGAGCATAGGAAAGGTCTTCAGTCGTTGGTACGGCCGCAAGACGAGTGCCCTGCTGTTGTTGCTGGGGTTTTTCCTGTTTAAACGAATTATGGAGTGGCATAGTAACGGCTCACACGAGGCCAAGAAATAGCGCCTAGAGAATAATTTCCTACCCAAAAATTCTGGAAAATTCACGGGCAATCGCTAGGAAGATTCTATCTTGGCGTATACGCGCTTGATAACCGAATTCGTTAGTTTTTAGCGAAGCTCGCGGCAAGTGTCCGCAGTTGTCATGAATAAGTGGCGAGGTGCCCGTGGGCTGGTCGATTCGATCACCTGGACCTCTATCTCTGCTAGTTCATCGCTGGGCCAGCTTGCTGATACTTGAGATTTTGAATTCTTAAAGCTCTTTCTCTTGTTACCAGTCTCTTTGAATCAGTAGCTTCAGAGGGTCTCTATTATTTCTTAATTCCCGAACTGTTTCTCTCTAACGTTCCAAAACCTTGCTCCAACTTCAAATCGCTTTTTACTTTCGGTTCTTTGAACCGAAATGGCTACGACTCCCCAAGGGAGTTTTGGAGAAATACTATGATTTTAGCTCAGCCCCTGTGGCTTGCTCTGCTGCTTCTTGTTCCTCTGCCTTGGCTCCTTCTCAGGCGTAAAGGCTATGTTGGTTATTCGGATGTGCGTTTGGCGAAGCAGATCGGCGCGTCAAGCGTTTTGCATCTGATTCCCGTCATCTTGCTTTCGCTGGGATTCGTAGCGCTGTCGATTGCGCTCGCTCGCCCACAGAATGTGCAAGTGACTCGTTCCGAAACTATCAAGGCGCGAGACATCATCATCGCTGTCGATAAGTCAGGCTCTATGGGCGCTTCTTTCGAAGGCACCATTCCGGAGCATAAAACCGGCACATCAGAACTCGACAAAGAAGTGCCAAGCCGTCCCAAGAAAGTCGACCAGGATGGCATGGAAGTGTCCAAGCATCGACGTCTTGACGCCGCTCAAGCTGCCGTCCTCAACTTCATCCGCGACCGCTACGCAGCAAACGCAGGTGACCGTGTCGGTGTCATTCTTTTCGACTTTGTCCCGTACTACTCGTGGCCTCTCACGCACGACCTTAAGATGATTTATCGGAAGATCGAATTTGCTGACGAGGGGCTTGGCGGCGGTACCAACTTTGGCGAATACAAACCTGGTCCCATCGACTACGCTGCCGATCACTTCGACGAATTGGGTCAATCGGTCACCAAGGTATTGATCATGGTCACTGACGGCGAAGATCGTATGTCAGATGGCACCATGTCGCGTCTCAAAGATATTCTCAACTCGCGTGGCATCAAGCTCTACGTGATTGGTGTTGGCGAGACGATGGCTACACGCGATGTCGACATTCTTCGCCTGGCGGAGTCTGTCGGCGGCGAATCATTCCGTGTGGAAAATGCCAAAGATCTCGACGAATGCTTCCGTAAGATCGACTCAATGGAGCGCTCTGCGGTGCAAATCGAAACCTCGACGAAACGCGAGGAGATGTTCATGGCTTTTGCTCTGGCAGCAGCCTTGTTACTCATTCTCGGTGTTATCGGTGAAGCTCTGGTCTTGAACCAGTAAACGGGCTGAGCGTCACTCGCCCCTGCTTCTTCACTCATGCAGGAGACTTTCCATGAAACTCGTACAAAACGTGAAAACGTACGTGTGGGAAAGGCGGAAGACGTTCGCTGTCTGGGTCGCAATCGTAAGCGTAATGCTTGCGCTTTGGGGCTCATGGCGGATGCTCGCCTATTCGCTTCCCATGCAAGTTGGTGATTATGCACGTGCCGCCGAAGGTGGTGCCGGTAATCGAGCCAATGCTTACTACGACGCCGGTTTACTGGCGTATCAGAACGAAGATTACAAACAAGCCAAAGAGCTGCTAATTAAGGCGCAATCAGCCTTGACCAGCTCCCAAGGCAATCTTCCGCCCGAGGCAAAACCTCTGGCTGCGAAGATCCAATTCGCGCTCGGCAACAACTACTTTCGTCAAAAGCAGCTCAAACCCGCAGCTGAAGCCTATCGCCAATCACTTCGCTTGGACCCGGAAAATCTGGAGGCGAAGTATAACCTGGAGCTGATGCAACAGCTCTTGTCTGAAGGTGGTGCCGGTGGACCCGGACAGCCCAAAGACCCAGGCGGCAATGGCTCCGGCGGAGGCAAGAAAGGCATCTAGGAGATTTTGTATGCACTTTTTGAATCCCCAAGCGCTTTGGCTGCTCGCTGTCCTTCCTCCTCTCGGAGTGTTGGCGGTGTGGTTTGCCTACAAGCGCAAAGATCAATTTCTCAAGGATTTTGGAGAAGCCCGGCTCGTTAACCGCAATTCCAGCCATCTGGAACCGGCGCGTTATTTGCTCAAGGGCATCTCCGTCCTGATTGCAGCAACTGCCCTGATTATGGCAATGGCACGTCCGTCTTTCGAAAAAGGCTACACCGAAATTCCGGTGGGCACCGTAGACGTGATCGCTATTGTCGATGTCAGCCGCAGTATGGCTGTTCAAGACTACAAAGGCGTCCTGAAGGAGCCCGGCTTCGCTGGCGGCACTCGACTGGACATGGCTCGCTACCTCGTTCTCAACGATGTGGTGCCGGCTTTGAAGTACAACCGTTTGGGTGTTGTGAATTACGCCGGTGAGGCTAATCCACAGGCACCGCTCACCGACGATTTGCCGGCCCTGAAATGGGTTCTCAGCCGAGCCCTCACCATCGCCAGTGCGCCCGGTGAAGGCTCTGAATTGGGCAAGGCGTTCAACCTGGCGTTTGCGCTCTTCGACCTCGATTCTGACAAAGACCACCGCAAGGTGATTGTGCTCTTCTCCGACGGCGGCAACGATGCGGGGATGGAAGCACTCACGGAACTAGTTCAGGAACTCAGGAAGCGCAACATCGAACTGGTCATCGCAGGTGTTGGTAAAACAACTCCCGCCGCCATTCCGATTAGCCAGCTGCCTGAGCAAGACCGCATTCAGTATCGTGACCAGGAATGGTACGAAGTCGATGGGGAAGTGCAGATGTCAGCTCTGGAAGAGAATTCTCTCCTGTGGTTGAAGAACGCTGCCGGCGCTCGCTACGTGCGCGTGGTCAACGCATCGGACTTCCACATCGGCAATTTGCTTGGTCGCATCGAAGTCAAACACAAAAAAGGCGAGCAGGAGATTTTCTTCTACCCGCTACTCCTGGCTGCCCTATTTTTCGCCATTGCCGTCTTCGCTCCTCGTGAGAAGAAGGCTCGCTCTGACGAAGAGGGCAGCAAAAATTCGCTACTCAGTATCAACCCGAAGGCGTACGCTAAAACGCGTCCTCCCGGTACGGCTGGTCCAGGGAAAGGTAAGTGACATATGAGAAAAGCACTCGTTACATACTGTCTGGCCGCCTTAATTATCCTGGTCTCCACTGTGGGGCTGGGATGGTTTTATTGGGGGCAGCGCACAATTTGGCCTGACTTTGGTCCGGTCGCTAAGGACAATCCTGCTGCACCACAAGTGGTGGCGGATGTCGAACGCGATTTCGGCTGGAGAACTGGTGACCGCATTTACGTCGATCTCTACATCAAGCAGCAGAAGGGCACGGAAGTCGACCTGAATACGTTTGCGATTCAGGGCGATTTCGAGGTGTCCGGCGAGCCCGATGTCTTCACCCGCGACCGCAAGGACGGCTCTCGATTGGTGCGTTACAGAATTCCAGTCCAGGCATTCAACTTGAAGCCCAACTGGAAGCTCAACGCCACCATGACCTACCGAATTAACGGAGAGGTCGATGACCAGCTCATTACGCTGCCTGCTCTAGCGTTGTATACGTCGCCTACCTGGGACGGTCGCAAAGAGATTAAAGAGGAGTCGGCAAAGCCCGTCTTCGGCTACGACCTCTTCATCAACGCCGCCATCATCCTCGGTGGCATTGCTTTACTCGTTGTGAGCATCAAGGTATACCGCCGTGCCGCTTCCGGCATCGACGACCCGCCCGTATTGGTATCGCTCAGTCCACGGCATATCGCTCGTCGCGATTTCCTGGCCGTCTGGGCACTTATCAATTCAGGAGATGTGCGCGAAGAAAATTACAAGGAAATCGAGCGCATCATCAGGCGCCTCTATCGTCTGGAAGCCCGTACCATGCGTGAAGTTAAGTGGGAGTTGTACAATCACCTCCACCGTGACGACGTCGTGCGAATTCTGACCTTGTGCGATCAGGTGCTGTACTCACGGCATTTCCTTAACGATGCCGAGCACGATGAAATTTGGCAGGCATTCAACAGAATGGTGCCAAATGCGGCAGATATTGCTGCTCGTGCGGCGCTTGTGAAGTCGAACAAGAAGAAGAAGTAAGGCAATTTCGTTTTCCGGCATTCGCTGGGACAGGGCTAACCACTGTCTCATGCGGATGCCGGAAGACTTTTCGTTATGACCGCTTGCCGGGCCTCGATCGCTATCGTCGCTCGAATATTGCTTCGCAGGCAGGTTAGTCCTCGGTTAGAAACTATCGGTGAGAAGGTCAAAGCAACCCGCGCACCGACTACCTAATGTTAGGAAATATCGCGATGAACAAACAGAAAGCAAGGCTGCTTCTTCTGTTGATCGCGTTCTTCACGCTTATCATCGCACCACTAATGGTGCATTCAGGCAGAACGGACGCGTCGGCAGAAAAGACTCAAGCCGCAGACCGCAAAGATGGGATTTTTACCCGTGGAACCGATCAGGTGATCGACTCCAGAGGCAAACATCTCAACCAAGCAAAAACCGCTCCTAAAGCGGTTCCTCAAGTGGCCATCGATTCATTGCCACTGACAGGGAAAACCATTGTCGTAGACGCCGGTCACGGTGGTCACGACCCGGGTGCTCGAAGACGTCTCGCCGGTCCAAAGGGCAAACGAGGCGCACTTATTATGGAAAAGAACATCAATTTGGCAATCGCTTTAAGCCTCGCTGAAAAGTTGAGAGCGCAAGGCGCCACTGTCGTGCTCACTCGCAGCACTGATGTTTTCATTCCACTGGAAGGTCGTGCGGCGATTTCAAATGGCATCAAAGCAGACCTATTTTTGAGCGTTCATAACAACGCTCACAGCAACACAAAGTACGACGGCATCGAGACTTACTATCACAATGCCGACAGCAAGTGCCCGGCAGACTACATCTACAATGCGCTTGTAAAAGGTCTTCCTGAGCAGGGCAACTGGGTTCAAAAACGCCGGTTCAAAGTGGTGCTGCTTGCTCAAGTTCCAGCCGTTTTGGCGGAAATCGGCTACATGACGAAGGCCTCCAAGCTGCGACTTCTCAGGACTGCTGCGTACCAAGAGAAGGCGGCAACTGCAATCACTCAAGGCGTGCTCGATTATTTCGCTGCGACCTGTCCAAAGGTCACACCTCCCTCTGTGGCAGCTGACAGCGCTCTTCTGGCGTCGTCCGCTGCGGCAGTGCGGGGTATTGCAAATAGCGAACCCGCAAAATAAATTCGAAAAAAATAGGAGAAATCCATGATGTCTGTATATTTCATACTGGCGCTGACGGCACTAGCAGTCGGCGCGATTTTGCTCAGGCACCGCGGGCGCAACCAATCATCCAACGGAAGATTGTCGGGCTCTACTGGTCCTGATGTCTCCAACCCAGCCTCTAGTGCTGGTCAGACGAAATGCCCCTACACTCGGTTCTTGCGCATGCTTGGATTGAAGCGGGGAAATACGTCAAAAACTGTGAGCGTCAAAAAAGTTTTGGATTCGCCGCTGGATGCTGGCGATAAAGCTGTCGAGCCGATTCTAGCCGATTTGCAGGCAAACATTTTGACTGGACACGGGCGTGATTTTGCACGCATGTTGTTCGTCAGAATTGATGCTGCAAGAGTCAATGAAGCGAAGTCCTGGGTGTCAGAGTTTGCCAAACAGCATGTCACTTCTGCGCTCCGTCAAAAGCATCAGCGTTTTATGTTCCGTGAAGCTGGTCTTGATGGTGGGCGCATCTGCCATGTTGCAATTGCAGCAGCCGGGTATCGTAAATTAGGCTATGCGGAAACCGCTTTACCACAGGGCTCTGACCCTTTCGCTCGACGCAGCTCGACCGGTTATCGCAACGTTTTTGCAGACGGTGCTAAAAAGCGTCAGCCCAATTTGCTCGATGCCGATGTTGCTCACTGGGATGCCGGTTATCGTCAAGACATTGACCTGATGGTCCTGGTCGCAGACGATCATTCCGACGCGCTTACTGCCTTTGTGGAAACACTGGCTGCAGAAATTGCTCACTTTGGTTCTATCGACGCTATTGAATCCGGTCAGACTGTGCATCGCACATTCCAGCTGAAAGATGGCGAACATGAGCTTGGTGTCGAGCATTTCGGTTTTGTCGACGGAAGGAGTCAACCACTTCTTTTGAAAAACGAAGTCGAAGCTGAGGCAAATGTCGGCTCCAACGTTTGGGATGCCGCGGCGCCAGCCAAGCTTGTCTTGGTGCCGGACGCGCTTTCATCTTCGCCAAATTCTTATGGCAGTTTTCTCGTCTTCCGTAAGCTCGAGCAGAATGTTCGTGGCTTCCGGCGAGCTATGAAAAGTCTCGGAGACTCGCTCGGTGTGCCTGCGGACCTCGCCGGTGCTATGGCGGTTGGTCGATTCGAAGACGGTACACCGATTTCGAATTCCGGAAAATCCGGAGTTGGACCGGTCAACGACTTTGATTTTGCAAGTGATG
>JACMKL010000157.1 GCA_014380105.1 Candidatus Melainabacteria bacterium | reverse complement strand
GTTCAATCCTTCAGCGCTAGCCTCGGCGGCAGCTGCACTTGCTGTGCGTTCAATCAGATCAGTATCCCAGGATGATGAAAGTCCAAGGTTGATTGGAAAAATCGTATGCTGTCCGTGAATTACGTCATATCCGAAAAACAGCGGAATTTTCAGCCTCGACTCATTGATGGCTATGTCTTGCAACTTTCTGACAGCAGATGGTGTGTAGGTATTAAAGACACCACCGACAAGACCTTTCTTGATTTTTTCGTCAACGCCTTTGCTTACGACCGGTCCAGTAACATCAAATCCAATAGACAGAAGATTCATCTGTCCAATTTTCTCTTCTAGCGTCATCTTGCTCATCAGGGCATCGATAAATTTTGCACTGTCTTTCGTTGCTGAGGGAGTATCACCTTTCGTGAGAGCAGGCACCGAAGCTGCCAGAGCCATGTGTGATTGCATCGGTGCAATCAGGATTTGCATTGCCAACAACATTAACATTGACCAGTGCTTCATGACATAACTCCGTTGAAATATTGAAAAAGCAAATGATTGGAAAAGCTAAATAGGTCGCTGCACCCAGAGAAAACTAGTGAAGTTTGCATCCAAATCCTGCAAATTGTCTTCGATCAGGGTCAACCCATTGATTTGAGCGAGTACTTTACTGCCCATGACCGCAATGTTTGTTGGCAATTCACGCTTTCCTAGCAGTTCTGCTACTTTGGCGTGATCGACCAGGTCGCCTTCTCCGCTGGTCTGTTTCAATCTGCTGTATTTCTTTTCCAAAGTCGTGTGGCACTGACGCAAAACTTGATCGTGAGTCATAATAGTGTCGACCTCATTAAAGTCGGCATCTTTGCGAATCATCAGTGCGTGAGCAATTTTGATCGAAAATTCTTCGATGATATCAAAACGATAGCGAGCAGTTGCGAGCACAGTTTCGGTGACTATACCACCGAGCGAATTATGAATAGCAAACTGTCCACGATCCACGGTTCCTTCATGCAATGCACGCAATACATTTTCAGTAGTATGCAAATAAACGAATTCGAAATTCACATCTGGAGTGCGACTCAAATAATATCGAGCAGCTTCTTCGTTAAAGCTTCCAGCTCCTCCTTGAATTCCGACGACGAGCCGGTCCTTAAATATTCGATTCGGAATTAGCTGATTGAAAATCTTAGCTTGTGCATCTGACATCCGAACTCGCATTGCGCGAGTATGCGGATTATATGTCTGCAAATCCACAAACAACTGCCAGGTATCATTGCAAACCTGGGTCTTAATCTCTTGCAGTTTCTTGGCACCCAGAGTGTCAATTGGCGTCGACTCCAAACCGAATTCACCGAGTGTTCGCCCCATGAAGTGGGTTACACCCTGACTGTCAGCTGCCATGCGATCGTGCTCATCTGCGCTCATCTCGAGCACGTTGAGGCCCTTATTTACAAAATAATGAGTCCAAAATTTAAATTGATCTTCAGGCGTCTTAAAGCGATCAAGCACCATTGTTTGTCCAGCCAAACCATTCATGCGCACACTGTCAGGTCCAAACATTGGGTGAGTGAGCATTGCATTGCAATTTGCAGGTAGATGCTTCTCGAACACTGCCTTCGGATGAAGCTTCACCGAAAGGACGTCAATGAGAGTGCGATGACCTGGAAGCTCGGAAAGAATAGGCAAGTGCGAGACGAGAATATCTTCGAAATGAGAAATTGGCACGCAATAGAAAACAACGTCAGATTCTAGAGCTTCACGCAGAGGGACAAATTCTAGGCCCATTTCTACGGCGTTATGAGCCGGTTGAAGTGACGGGTCGTGAACAAATACATTGAAGTCGTCCTTGAGAACCGAAGCCCACAATTGACCGAAACGCCCAAAACCTATGATGCCAGCGGATTTAGGGGGTGTCAACTTGATTCTCCTTCGACATTAATAGAAAGCTCATATGCTACCGCAGCGCGTGCTGAATTTCATAGAATACAAGGGCGAGAGTTTTCCGCTATTCACTAGATAAGGAAATTTGGAGGTATTCTCTTCTTAGCAAGCTGTGTTCCGCAATTTGAGCATCCCTAAAATTGACCTTCGTATCCTATTCTCAAAATTTTGAAGACGCAGTTCTTTTTAGAGCACTGCAAAATATTGAAAATGGCTTTTACATTGACGTTGGTGCAAACGATCCCAATGTGGAGTCAATCACCAAGGCATTTTATGAGCGAGGCTGGCACGGCATCAATATCGAGCCCGTCAATCACTGGTTTGAAAAACTTGTCAAAGAGCGCCCCAGTGATATTAATTTACAAGTTGCCGCAGGTGATAATTTCGGCAAACTAGCCTTTTTTGAAATTCTCGAGACTGGCTTATCAACTGGTAATGCTGACTTTGCCCGCAGGCATGAGAAAGCTGGTTTTGTTGTTGTTGAACGTGTGGTGCCACTGCGAACCCTAAACGATATTTGCTCTCAATATCTTGCGGGACAGGAAATACATTTTCTAAAAATTGATGTAGAAGGTTTTGAGGCAAGCGTTTTGAATGGTCTGAATTTCACGTTAGTACGTCCGTGGATTTTGGTGATCGAAGCGACAGAACCTTTATCCACCGTGGAAACTTGGCAAGAGTGGGAACCTCAGGTCCTGCAAAGCAATTATTCTTTTGCACATTTTGATGGACTCAATCGTTTTTATTTCGCGAATGAATATCCAAAACTAGGCGAATCACTTCGAAAGCCGATCGAAGGTTTTGATTGCAAGCGCGCGAATTAGCCGCCTGCGCGCTTCGCTTTGTAGCCCTTGTCGATTAGTGCAGCGAGCACGCGGTCACACTGGTCACCCTGAATTTCGATCTTTCCCTCTTTAACAGTTCCACCTGTCCCACAAAGCTGCTTTAAACTAGCGGCAAGGTCCAGCAATTGACCATCATCCATTCCAAGACCTGAGATGACGGTCACAGTTTTTCCTTTGCGTCCTTTTGATTCCCGCATAACACGTACATTTTTGCCACCACTTCCAGGCGAGTCTTGCTGAGCCGGCTTGGACGACGTGTTAGGAATAATTGGAGTTCGTTTTCCACCTTGCAGAATGAGCTTGATCATCAAGCTTCCAATCGATTTCTCGATTGTCGCATTTCCATCTTCATCGGCAGGTACAGTCCAAACCTCGGACTTTCCATTCCAACTTAATGCGTGTGTCTTCAAAATATTTGGCTCATCAGATCGCTGCAACACAATAACCAAATCTGAGGTTTGAAGAGCATTGACATAATCATCTACAGGGAGAATGAAGGCGGAAGAAGTCCAGAAGACATCCATCTTTCTCGCTTCATTTTCAAAATGAGTATTGGCAAATTTTGCATCGTCAGGCTTCGACGACGCAATAAAGAGCAGCGATTTCGGTTTGTCGTTGATTTCTTTCATAAGACTCAAGATAGCTCGACAGAATTGTATTTGCGCTTGAAACACTTAGCCAAATTAGCAGAACAACCGAAATCACTCAAGTTACCGTTAACCAATCAAGAAACCAAGAGAAAATAACCGGTTAACAGTGCGGCGTTTCGCTACAATAGCCGGACTTAGCTTTTGAAGGTCTCGTGGATACAAATTACGATGTGATTGTGATTGGCTCAGGCATGGGCGGACTGACTTTTGCTAGTTTGGCTGCACAGCTTGCTGGAAAGAAAGTGTTGGTCTTAGAACGTCACTTCAAATTAGGTGGTTACACCCACACTTTTGAACGCAAAGGATTTCGTTGGGATGTCGGTCTACATTACGTTGGAAATCTGCACCCTGGATCTGAAGTTCGCAATTTATTTGACAAAGTTACGGCAGGTAAATTGCAGTGGAAACAAATGCCCGAATATTTCGACCAATTCGATTATCCTGATTTTTCATTTCCTGTTGCTTCAAACAAGAAAAGATTTTTTGCTGATCTGGTAAAACTTTTCCCTGCTGAGGAAGCAGGAATTCGCAGGCATTTTGCAGACGTAAAAAACGCAAACTATTGGCTTAAGGCAAAAGTTTCAGCACCACTATTGTCTCCAGTATTGCGCAAGCTATCAAACATTGCTACGGCACGGAATGAAAGACTAGCCTTACGGTCGACTAAACAATATCTTGACGCTAATTTCACTGACAAAAAACTGAAAGCTCTTTTGGCATCACAGTGGATGGACTACGGAGTGCCACCATCCATGAGCGCTTTTGTTATGCATGCTGTTGTTGTGCAACACTACTTTGATGGAGCTTTTTATCCAGTTGGTGGTTCAAAGTCGATTGCAGACTCTATAATCCCAATCATCGAAGAAAAGGGGGGGATGTGTTTAGTCAATCATAAAGTAACAGAAATCATCGTCAAAGATGGAGCGGCAACAGGTGTTGTTGTCGAGATCAAGAAGGGCACCGAAATAAACTCGGTAGAAATATCGGCACCAATAATAGTGTCAGACGCTGGAAAAGCTATCACTTACAACGATTTATTGAAAAATTCTGCATTCCATCAACCACATTCAAACTCTCTCGCGAGCGAGACTTGTTCTGCCGTCACACTTTATGTTGGCTTAAAAGAAAAACCTACAAAGTTAGGTTTTGATGGAAGAAATCATTGGATGTTCAATGGATACGACCACGACAGTGACGCGCATAACGAAAAATCTCTGTTGCAAGGAAATCCACAAGTCTGTTACCTATCCTTCCCGTCTCTCAAAAGCGGTATCGAAAATGAAAGTACAAAACACACAGCCGAAATAATTGCACCAATAAATTTGAAAGCGTTCAGTAAATGGAGCGATTCGGATTGGAAGCAACGCGGTCAGGAATATGAGACATTTAAACAAGAGATTGCAGAGATTTTGGTGAATGTTGTGGAGAAAAAATATCCAGGTTTTTCTGACTTAATTGAATATTCAGAGCTGTCCACGCCGCTCACCAACCGCGACTTCACAGGACATAAGTTTGGCTCACTTTACGGAATTCCTGCCACTGTCGAGACGTTTCGCTCCAAAACCTGGGACCCATCTACACCAGTCAAGAATCTATATCTCACTGGCGCTGATGTTGTGACGCTAGGCATCGTAGGTGCTGCTTTCGGTGGACTGGTGACTGCCAGTCACTTGTATGGCGGTTTATCCAAATTTTTTGAAGTAATTTCAAAAGGTTATGAAACTGAAGAATGATTGAATAGTGGCTCCGCACGGGTAAGTGACAAATAACACCAACCTGGCAAACGACCTGCATGGGACGAGAAATACAAGAACTTCCTCCAACTACCAGGGAGGAGAATCACGCCGAATCCCTATCCGCTCAAACATGGCAATCCATGAGAACGGATACTGAAAAACGCCCAGAGAAAGGAACTAGCGTAGATTTTCCGAATGCGTCAGATGTAAAAAATGGTTCTACCGAGAAGATCTCGGTCAATGTAGAAGGCACGCCGCGCGACATCTACATGCATGTTCCGAAGCATTATAATCCTGAAAAGCCCACGCCAGTGCTGGTCGTATTCAACGGCTGGGGAGATAAACCTGGGCCAGGTGGGACAGCTGCCGGTTCAGCAGGCCTGGAAAAACTCACAAATTTGAGCAAGGCGGCAGATGAGAAAGGCATTCTGGTCCTGTACATGAGCGGTAATCCCAAGAAGGACTTGTCTTACAACAATGGTCAGTATCCATTTTCAAAGACAGATGACGTCGCCTACACTACTGCTGTTTTAGATGAGCTAGGCAAAAAATTCAATATGGACACGGAACGCATAAGCTTGACGGGCTATTCACAAGGGGCGAGCTTCGCGCATAAAGCTGCTGCAGAATTGCCTGAAAAATATCGTCCAGCAAATTTGATTGATGTGAGCGGCTGGACCACCGGCAAAGAAATGCCGGCGCCAGAGGGAATGAATTTCCTGTCAATTCAATCGAGAGGCGACAAGACTGCGCCTTTTGATGGCAGATGGTTTGGTCTCCACATGGATGGAGAAGGTAGAACACTCGATCGCTACCTGCAGGCTAATGGCGTTAAAGATGTAAGAAAAGAGGCCAAATTGGATTCTGATATAGCTGGTGCGGTTGAGAACACGTGGAAAACTCAATCAGGAGCAAAGATCAAAAGTATCGTTTTACCAGACTATGCAGGACATGATTGGCATGGCAGTCCCGGATCGGAAGCACCTATCAACGCCACAAAAGAGTTGATGGCATTTATCAATAACACTCGCAGGTCGAGATAAATCAGAAGGAGGGGTGCCATGGATCTAACCCATCTCCCTCTGCTCACCTACCTCTTTGATTGGAAAAATACTGGTGGCACAATAATATTTGGCTTTCTGGGGCTCGCGGTCTGTGCAGCTGTATGTGGGGTTTTATGGTATCAGTTGAAACACCAGGATTATGGTGACTGACGAAAATGCAATTTTCAATTGGTGAGAGACAACTGCAGTTTCATTTCATTTCATAGAGCAGGCGTCCCTTTGTTTCGGCGCGTTTGATCACAGCGCGACCATCATTGCCTACTGACAGTACCACATTCATAGTGTCGGTATTTTTCAGGTCCTTGCCTTTGCCTTCAGGGATATATACAGCTTCGATGCCATATTTTACTCTCACACCTGTCGTTCCTTTTTCGCTCTTCGTAGGTGCATATTCAGTTTCGCCAAGAAGCATAATCTGATCAGAAGATATCTCCGGTTTTTCCAGCTGAACGCTTACCGGCAGCCATTTTTTATCGTTATCTTCTTTGAGGACAACGAACACTTTCGAATGGCTTTTTATATCTTCTTCTGTCGGTACAAACGTAAAATCGTAAGCCATCCTGACGTAGTCACCGCGGAACATATCCCACGGATCTACCGGTACTGTGACTACTGAAATTGTCCGACCATTGGCAAGCGTGAGAGCTGGAGGTATTGCGAGACAGACCAAAATTACAATCTGGGATATAACTGCAGCAATAAAATAATTTCTTTGCAATTTCATGACTGTAAGCCCTCAACCATTTTCCTTCTACCTTGTTCTGCAAGTGTTCCGACCACCATCAAAACCACACCGCCAATCAGGAAGAAGACTGACCTATTCATCATTGAATAGAAGTAATCAAAATAGCGAGCAATAATGTCAAAAACAAAGAAAACAATTGCCACATTCACCAGACCAGTCGAGTGGATACGATTGAGCCCGGTGTAGATAAACCCAGCAATCACTCCTAGTATCGCTATGTTAGAAACCAGTTTGGCAGATGCTTCTGCATTGCCTAAGCAGAGTGAAAAGAGAATTACTGTAATTGCACATGCCAACATTTCTTCTTTGAATTTGGGCACCCTCCACGCCACCACACCAAGCACCGACAAACAAATGGACATTATCGGAACAAGCTCGGTTGAAATTTTCTCGTAATGAAAGCCACCGAATGTGGTGGTGAACAATATCGATCCTAATATGGTAATGGAGCCGGCATAAAGAAACGGCGAACTCAAATGGGCATGTTTTTCTCGAGCCCCGAAATAACCTGCAAAGACTGTCACACCCCAGAGAAGTAGCGCGATGTCTCGAACAGGTGACGATAGCAACATCCAGAGACTACCAGCTATCAGCGTCACCCACATGACGGCACGACTGCGCAAATAATAACCAAGCCCAAAAGATGCAGAAGTGTACGCAAGAAAGTACGGCAGATTGCTCACTAAACGTTGCGTGTCCCAATCCTGCTGAACAAACAACCAGAGTCCACCCAAAATTGAAGCCAAGCAACCGAGAGGCACCAAACCTGTGGCAAGTGCAGAGAATGCTGTACCCAGAGCCCAGAGTAGGGCTCCTGTTGGAAAGTGAGTATCCACATTGAAAATTTGAGCGATCAGCCAAATTCCTGCACCAAAGAAAATATTAGCAAGCAGAAGTAGACCAGTGCCGGTTTTAGGACGGTTACCAGGCTCGAATCGCAACTTCCATCCGAAAAAATTACTGATCAAAATTGCAGCAAAAATCAATAGAAGCTTTAGAATGATTGGGATTTGCTGCCAATTTGCAGCCATGAACAATATCGATCCCAAACCCACGAGAGACGCCCCAGCGATGCTGAGTGCACCACTAACGTTGGCTCCGGTTTGATAATCCGGATATTGCAAAATTAGGCTACTGGCGAGAGAGTCATCGATAACTCCCTCGGTCTGCCAACGAGATATCTCTCCAACGACGACCTTCTGATGTTTTGCCGACAATTTAGTCATGAAAAATACCGTTAATAGCGAAAACCCTTCGCCGTAACAATATCCTATTCCAACCAGCGAAGCATTTCAGTTCAAAGCAACACTTCGCAGACAGTTTGGTAGTTTTGTAGGCGTTTCAAAATGCGAAGTCACAAATTTTTCAAAACTTCGTATTTAGTTTTAGGCAATCTCAAAGCGCCACGTTCCGAACGGGTTGTATCTCATATCGCCTTCTTTCACCACTGTAGTGTGCTCCAGATAGACTTTGAACCTTGGGCTGTTTTCAGACGTGCTAAAACTGTTTCCTGGTCGAAAAGTACCAGAAGGGCACTCGTCAGCAAGATATAACGAGAACGTTCTAAACAAGTCCGATGCACTAAAGTTTGAATCTTCAGCAGTAATCGAGTCAACTATTACATTTTTCATTGAGCAGTCAGGCAATCCTAAAAATTGCATTCCTAGCGAAAAAGCTTGATCATCATCTGTCAAATTTTGTCTAACAAATGCGTTTATTAATGCCTCAGCCTCATTAGTCCTACACATATTAACCAGCGCTTTCCAAACCGTCTTAGAATGAAAACAGTAAGAATTTTCAACAGACACACCTAAAGCACCAGCATCAAGTAATTTCTCAATCATACCAAGAAATTTTTTGCTGACTGACCGAGCTTCTGAATTTACAAAAAATTTGCTGTATACAAGAAAATGGTGCGTGTGCGAATTTAAATCTTCGAGTTCATCATTGTTTATTGCAGGTATCAACGCGCTGCCCATGAGCATCACTGATTCGAAAAGACTTTGATTTCGCGGCAAGAATTCATATTCCAGATCTTCTAAATCAAATAATCTTCTGCCCACAGTCTCAAAATCTTTTCTGACTGGCACATAGAGCAAAAACACAGGATACGCAGATTCAGTGAATTCGATTCGACGTGTTTGCCATTCGAATTCAATATTATCGGCGTTTAGATCTCGAATTTTAGACTCTTTACGTAGCTCTCCCGCAACTTCCTTTGGCACCATCACAACAATTGCAGAATCGCGAGTCTCATTTATTTCAACAGAACTCAGCCGGCGTCCTTTTGCTTTTTCAACAATCGCCATCATTTGCCCGAGCATGGGCACAAAATGTGGAACTAAACCATTGTCATCTTCCAAAATCTATTTCACCCTAGAGCGTGAATTAGATTATAGCAACGGGCCTATGCCGCTTTGGTTTCGTCGCGGAAAATCGGCAATGAAAGAATTTTGGCTTTTTGTTTCATCGGAAGTTGAAGTATGGCAGCAGCAGTCTCTGAAGCAAACATCTCACGTTCAAAAGCTGCGGCAATTTCGGCAGCCTCTCGATTGCGTGCGCTTTGTAGTAAGAGCTGCACAGCTCTGCGGCATCCAAAAGATTCTCTACTTCTCAAAAGCGCTTGAAAGCCTGTGTCATATTGCTTTATAGATATGTTATCCATTGGATTCCGTCCACTCTTCTTTGTATTAACTGCACAGGATGACAGCAGTTAGGTGGAGAAGTTCCAAAGAGCTCATTAAAAACTTAGCTCAGCGTACGCTCTGCTTCACACCTTTCTCGATCGGTGAGGCACCAAAATCTTTCAGCAAGCCTGTTGGACCATCATATATTTTAATAGCACCCGCCTTGGTGAGCCATTCCTCGGAAAAACCACCAGACAGAAAACCGATAGTAGGAAGACCCGCTTTCAGCCCAGCTTCTACATCGTACGGAGTATCCCCGACCACGATAGTTTCATCAAAAGTGCAATTCAATTTCTTTAACGCAACTTCAAAAATGTCAGGACTTGGTTTGCTCTCATCGACATCATCAGCGCTGGTAGTTACATCAAACAAATCTTTCGCATTCAAGAGCTTGAGATAATAATCCAACTCAAACTGCTGAGCCGAAGAACCAGCAGCCAATAGTTTGCCCGAGCGTTTGACCTTCTGCAATAAATCGTGCGAGTCATGAAATGGACGAATTGATTGAAGATAGTTTTTCTTAAAATGCTGTCCGCGCCATTCTTTCAGTTTCTCCCCAAAATCTGCAATTTGCTCTTTCGTTAAATAGGTTGGCAGAATTTTGTCGCCACCCTTGCCTATCTGATCACGAATTTCCTTGAAAGTAAGCTCAACGCCGAAATGTTCAAACGTTTCGCGCCAGGCTCTGGCGTGGAGATCGACCGAATCAATCAGAGTTCCGTCGATATCAAAAATTACAGCTTTCATCATCGCTCCTGGCCTACCATCACGAAAGCAATGGTGTGTTTAAGAGTTAGAGAGCCCCGACTGGTGCTTTGTTCCATCTTCTGAGGTGAATGGACGAGCTTATATCGTCATTCATTTAATGTGATAGCCACATAACTGCCACAGAGGTGGAGGTACTGTAAGAACGGTCTGCCTGGACCACTTACTAACTTCTCCGGTCTCCCATGATAGCCAACCCGATCGAAACGGTCGCGCCTGTAGAGGCGTCGAATGAATCGCAAGCAGCTTCGCAGAGTTTTTCAGCGGAAGCGCTAAGTTTGATGCAAGCGTTGCCAAAACAAACTGACCGTTTTGACAAACTTGATCGAACAGAGCTAGTCGATTTTGGATTGATCAAGAAAGGTGAGACTGTAAAAGAAAGCATCAAAATAGATGGCTCTGATTGCGAATATTATGTGCGAGTGCCGAAATCTTACGATCCGGCAAAGCCAACTCCCATCATTTTTGCATTTCACGGATACGGCGCTGAACCCGGTCAGGGTGATGTTCCAGCCGGTGCGAAAGGAATGGAATTGGCAACTGGTTTAAGCGAGCGCGCCGAGAAAGACGGATTTATTGTGGTCTATCTAAACGGAAATCCGGACGAAAAAAACGCATGGAATAATAAACAATGGTTTTTTAGTAAACGCGATGACATCAAGTTTACGAGCACATTGATGGATAACATCCAGCGCGATTTAAATGTGGATCCTGACCGAATATACATGGTCGGATTCTCGAATGGTGCCAGTTTTGTGCATAATGCGGTTAATAAACTCGCCGGACGAGTAGCAGCAATTGCCGACGTTAGCGGTTGGATGACAGGACAAGAAACCGCTGCTGCAAAAGGTGTTAGCGTCCTTGCGATACATTCAAAAGATGACCCATCAGTTAAATTCGACGGGCGTCCAATCTGGCAAGGTGTAGAAATGAAACCATCACCTTATACCTTGGAGCATTACCGCCAGATCAATGATCTCAATTCGCGAAACTCAGTACATATGAAAACCGCCCTGGATGGCACAACTGTAACGACCCATGAATGGCAAAATGGCACCAATGGTACTGAAGTGAAGGCAATCTTTTTAGAAAAAGAAGGGCACCTCTGGTTTGGTGGCAAAGCAAACGAGAAAGCGTCAGTGAACGCAACGGACGAAGTTTTGAAATTTTTTGAGAAACACCCGAAAGGGAAGTAAGCGGCAACAGCTGAGCTTGCTATGGATTAGACAGCAAGCTCTGGATTTGCGCTGAGGGGCAGAAGCAGACCGGTTTCGTCGTCGAGAAAAGAAACCCAGTCTATTTCTGGTTCATACAACCAACCATGCACCGCCGGGCATTTGTCGTCATCTTTGAAGCGCGCTTGCACGCCGTTTTTTAGGAATGCGACTTGCTCTTTTAAAACCTCATGTAGAGGAAATATTGCATTGCGTCCTCTCTTTATCAAAAAATCGTAGCAATCCGGCAAACGCATGTAAGAACATCCGGAATGCAAACAAAGAACAATGTGCTCCACTCGTGGTGCGCCATTCAACACCATCATCAAGGAATCAATAGCATCTAAATCGTCTTCCGGAGAAGCTATCTGCGCGCCATGCGTCGTTATAAAGGCGAATGGTTCCAGTCTCTTCAATTCGTTGGATGGTGGCAAGCCATTTTTATCACTACAAGTGATTAAGATGGTTTGAGCATCTTCGAGTCCTACGATCGGCAGAGATTTTTTCATAAGATCTATTATATTCAAGCGACATTTCAAAAGACTTTCGAAAATGAAAAAAACTTACGCAACCATCAAAGGTGTCGTGAGGTCGTTGACTATTGGCGCGGGTTTCACGATTTGAACAGGACGTTTGGAAATTCTCAATACTCGATTGGTAAGTCCTGGCCAGAACCAATGTTTCTTCTGAGTAGGATCTGTAACAAGCAAAATCATGGTCGCGTTCATATTTTCAGATTCACTAACGACTGCATCTGAGACACTGTCACACAAGGAAGCTTGAACGGATACTCTTGCATCAGGAAATTCCTCTTCCAGCTCACGTGCAAATCCAGTGAGGTACTGATGAGCCTTACTGAGTTCATCAGATTGTTTATCAACGATGCTGATGACAGATAATGCGAGCATGTAATTGCTGCGCGCCAGCTTATCTTCTATACAATGAAACAAACGTATTGATGATATTGGAGTGTCAGTATTATTTTTCAAAACGCTCAATGCAAGCCTTCCTTGCTCTTTGTCCTTAATTGGCACCAAAATGCGTTGCTCGTTGGATAATTCCATGGGTTGCCTCCTTCGCAAATTCGAAATTCGAACAAGCGTTGACTTTGTGTTTTACTGCACAGCAATGATTAGTTGCAAAATGATTTGGCGCAGCCATAATCAAAATACATCGCCGTAAAATTCGGGCAGGCTGCAAACTAGCAAACCCCGCGCAAGTTGGCGCCAATGGGTGCTTTCACATAACCTTTCATCATTCTGTCATATTACAATGCTGCGATATGACGATATAACCACTCTATCAAGTGATCTCAATAGTGTCAACCCAAAATACTATCTAACGCTCTTTCTTTTCGCGGCTTTCAGTGACTTATTTCCCTGTGTCCATGAGGTTTTTGTTGAATTGATAGCAGAAAGAATTCGCTTCGCTTCATCATCATCAGGAGAAATAAATGGAATACTTTCAAGAACAAGATTGGCGAGTTCAGGCTGTCTTAGATGATAGAAAACGTGTCGCCCTTCTCTTCGCTCTAGAACTATTCGATTAGCGCGCAAAATACCCAAGTGCTGAGACACCGATGCTTGCGGCACAGATAGCGCATCTTTGAGTGCAGTGACATCGAGTTCGCCATTGCGCAATTCTTCAATGATTAACACTCGCAATGGATGTGCCAACACTCCAAAGAAGCGAGATAATTCCTCAGAAACTACTTTTCGATCCATCTTTCGACACACAAGATAAGGCGCCAACCGCCTCATCCTAACATGTAATCGCACAATCACAGCACCGCGCTCAATTGTCAAGCAAAACGATGCGGGTGCCATGGTGAACGCTACCTCGCGGCGATCTCATAGCTAGGTTGCTGTCCAAATTTTGCGCACCCGGCATATCTACCGAATGATTGTCCCAATCGATTACAAGGCGCCCATGATGCGAACGTTCCCATTGTGTAAGCAACTGCAAACAGGCATGGTCCATATATCTGACTCCATCCAGACGGAGATGCACTACAACATCTTCAGATATTTCATCCAGTGCTTCCGTTAATTTCGGCAGACGGAGAAAAGTGGCAGCACCAGCCAGATGCATAACAACAACGCCATGTTCCGGATGGTCATCCACGCGAACGCTCAAGTCGGACAGAG
The DNA here is from genome assembly GCA_014380105.1 of Candidatus Melainabacteria bacterium. Classification (GTDB taxonomy): domain Bacteria; phylum Cyanobacteriota; class Vampirovibrionia; order Obscuribacterales; family Obscuribacteraceae; genus QKMZ01. The sequence goes on along the minus strand of JACMKL010000157.1, from coordinate 1,464 downwards.
TGTGCAATTGTTTTATTGCAGCACAAACAAATCCGAACACTACGCCAGTAAACAAGTTGGTCACTACAATTGCAGCCACCGTTAGACCAAAAATAAATAGCTCTCCCCTCTCGTAGTGTTTAACTGAAACCAGAATGCTAGAGACCATCCGATAGCCAATCAATACTAAAGTTGCTGCAAGCACGCATGTCGGGATTGATTTCAAAAGACTCGGATACAGCACAATTACTACAACCATCAAAATGCCGTGCACCACATTGGGCAATCTTGTCGTGGCACCGTTTTGGACGTTAGCCATACTCCGCAAGAGCACACCTACAATAGGAAGTGCGCCTAAGATTCCACAAATAGTGTTACCAATTCCCTGCGCCAAAAGTTCACGGTCATATGCCGTTTTGCTACGCGAAACAGTGTTGTCGACCGCAGTTAATGTAATAAGCGATTGCGTACTGCCAACGAATGCGAGCATCGCGGCAGCACCCAGTAACTCCGGATTTTGAAAGCTTGCGAAGAGGTTTTGTACAGAGAGTAATGAAACATTTTCTGTCAACGACTGGGGCAGAGAAAGAAAGTTGACTTTGAGATTTAGAAATCCGGCAATCGCTGAAGCGCCAAGAATACCGACTAACGCATTCGGAATAACTTTTAATTTCTGAGGCGCAAATTTAAGCCAGGCACAAGCAATCAGAATCGTGGATACACCGAGTAAAGCAGCCATGTGATGAGACGAACCGTCGAACGGAAAAATGCCTTTCATGAGCGTTTCAGGGATGAGAATCAAATTCATGAAACCGCTATCTTTGGGCGCATCATCAAGCATGATGTGAAACTGAGTGAAGATAATGATCAGTCCCATTCCCCCAAGCATGCCGTTAACCACAGCAGGGGAGACAGCTCTGAACCATTTTGACGCTCCAAATAAGCCGGTCAAAATTTGTATAACGCCGGCAAGAAAGACGATAACTCCCAGATTTTTCAAACCGTGGCGTTGCACCATCTCAATAATCAATACACCGATACCTGCGTCAGGTCCGGATATGAGAGTCTGAGAACTGGTGATAAATCCGGTTACGAGAGATGCCACCACTCCGGAAACTATGCCTAGTTCGGGCGGAACACCGGATGCGAGCGCAACTCCAACGTTTAATGGGAGCGCGATGCAGACCAATATTAGTGCTGCACACATTTCAACGCCGAATCTTGATTTCGACGTTACTGGAATATCTTGCGTTGAACCTTCACTGGTCATTTACTAAAACTCCTGTACATAATCGCCGGGCAGACAGAAGCACTATCAACTCAGAGAGAATTCGAATAACGTTGGTTTTGTTATATTCGAACATTACAATATGACAATACTACCACCTTATCAAAAGTCTGTAGAATGTGTCAAGAGATGCCTTTTGAAAGCCTGGTAAAGGTTTCGCCATTATCTTTACTTATGGCCAGGCCAATTGCAGCGTT
>JACMKL010000156.1 GCA_014380105.1 Candidatus Melainabacteria bacterium | reverse complement strand
TCAATTGGTCGTTGCCGCCAACACTATTCACGTAAATAATCGGCATTTTATGACGTTTGGTTTGTTGTTTGACGAGTTCTAGCCGAACGTGCTCTTTGCCCACCGCAAAGGGCGAAGCAGAGATATTGACCATGATATTTGGTGACTTTTCGGCAAGTATTTCGAGCGGATCGATCTGGTAATTTTTACTTTCCGGAAGATCAGGTTGCGTCCAAATGTCCTCACAAATGGAAATTCCGATACGCAAATTTTTAAATTGAACAGGCACATGGTGCGAGGCTGGTTCAAAATATCTGTCCTCGTCGAACACATCATATGTAGGAAGGAGCGTCTTATATTGCACAGATTGCCTGGTGCCATTTTCAATAAATGCGCAAGCATTATAGAGATGGCGACCTTTTCCCTGATTGATATCCACAAAACCTACCAGGCAGGCAATCTCCGGAAGGTTGTTCTGGAGTCGTTTTAAGCCCTCTAGATTCGCCTGGATGAAACTATCTTTGAGGAGGAGATCCATTGGTGGATAGCCGGTTACAGCCAGCTCCGGGAAAATAATTAAGTCGGCGGACGCACTCTTTGCACGCTTTGCAAAGTCCAGCATGCGGTCAATATTGCCGGAAATGTCACCGACAGTGGTGTTAATTTGGGCAAGTGCGATTTTCATGACCGATTCCATAATATGTGTAGTTGGCTGAATTATCGCAGCAAAATTCCGACTTTCTGGTGAAACGCCCACAGAGCAGGCGAATAGCGGTTTGGCGTAGAAACTGCTTGAATGATAAATAGCTGTTTGCTTTTGAGTAGTAAACAGCTATGATTGTTAAATCCCGTTTACTAGAAAGTAAGGTGTCCATGAGCGGCTCTATAGCTAACACTTTAGCTAGCAAGGTTGGTGCCATTGCTCTAACTGCCGTCTGTTCTTCATTGGTTTTTGCTTCCAGCGCAGGTGCGCAGGGGTCTACAACCGGTGTGACGGCATATTCTGCCCACACGCATATGGGGCGCCACTTGACCGGACCAGCTGACGGTCCCGGGCTCTGGGTCAATATGTGGAATTATCCGCTTGTGGCAAACGCTGACTCGTACTGTCAGAAGTTGCACTCGCATGGTATCCGCAACGTTTTTATTCAGACCTCTAGAAGCACTACCGCCGCCTTGTGCGAGCCTGCGCGCCTGAGTGCTCTGATCGATGCCGCTCATAAATATAAAATCCGCGTGATTGCCTGGGGCTATCACGAGTTGGCAACCCCAACTTCAGCTGTTACTGATGCTGACAAGATGATTGCGGCTGCTAAGTTTACGAGTGAAAAGGGCGAGCATGTCGATGCTATCGCGCCCAATCTCGAAAAAAATCTCGATGCCAAAGTTTTAGAGCCTTACCTGAAGCGCATCCGCGACCAGGTCGGACCGAATATGCCGATTATGGCTGTGGTTTATAGCCCGCTCAATCGCGCGCCGCAAGTAGCAAAAACGCCCTGGCCCCTGCTTGCCAAATACACCGATATCATTGCTCCGATGGCGTATTGGAATTCCAAGTGGCAGAAGTATTCTGCTTATGATTACACGCTTTCAACTGTGCGCATGGTGCGACAGCTTAGCGGTAAGCCCGATGTTGAAGTGCACGTGATTGGTGATGGCATGGGCACGAAGTCCGACGCGATCAAAGATTTTATGCGCGCTTGTAAGGCTGCCGAAGCCACTTCTGCCAGTCTTTATCCAAATCACCAACCGACCGATGAGCAATTAGTTTGTCTGTCCAAATACTTCGAATATTTCCCGATTAACTCGCGCTACCGTCTTTTCGCGCTGCGTGAATTGACCAGCTCTGGCGTAATCGAACCACTGGCCATGGCTGATCCAGCTGCCAGCATTTCGCGCGGTGACTTTTATGTCCTCCTGATGCGCCAACTCGACCGTCATAATGTTTTGGCAAAACGACCAGCAGGTCCGTCGCAGCCACTAGATATCACCAAAGTGGGCGCTTACAAATTGCTTTCAAGAGTAAAAGCAATTGATGCAAAATCGTTCGACATCACGTCTGAAGAGGCATTGGCTGAGCATCTTAGCCGTCCAATCTGGCCTAAAGAAGCCTTTGAAGTAGTCGCTCGTTTGGTGGAAGTGAAAGGCAATTTCAAACGCCTTCCAACTCAGCTTGTGGAGCAAACTGCTAAGTCATTCAAAGGTGGCTCAACGATTACTCGCAAGGACAATGAGCTTGGCGGATGGTTGGGACAACCAGCTTTCGCAGAACGTGGACCAGCAGCCTCCGGGGCGCCAGGGACGAGACCGCTCAGCTATCTCGATGCGGCTCAAATTGCGCTTGATTCAGTCTCTGGCTTGAAGTAAAAATTCAGCCGATAATAAAAATCGATTTGGCATGAGTTTGGGTGATTATTCGAACATGCCGGGTACAAAATTGGTAAGTAACTCGGAAATAAGGCGACTTTGGCGAAGACAAAGTCATTCACAGGTTAGGTATTCACGATTTTCGATCAGTTATTTTTTCCGGCAAAGTTGAGCGAGCGCGAAGGCACTCGGCTTCTTTAGCCGGATTTTGTTTTAGTCTTAGTCTCCCCCTCTGAAAGGAGGTTTGATCATGCAAGTGACAGTAACCGGGCGCAATATAGAACTTACTCCCGCACTTAAGGAGTATCTGGTAGATAAATTGACACGTGCCCAGAAGCACTTTGATCACGCACTCAACATATCTGCTCTCTTGAGCGTTGCAAAAAATCCGTCTATCGCGCAAAGCCAGACGGCTGAAATTACAATTAGTCTTAACGGCGCTGTGATTCGCGGCGAAGAATCAACTGAAAATATGTATGCCTCTATCGATTTAGTGGCTGACAAAATCGAGCGGCAGTTACGCAAATATAAAACTCGATATTGGGCGAAAGGTAAGGTCAAGGAGCGTGGGGAACACACTTCTCCTGTTGACGTCTCATCAGAGGAAGAGGACGACGAAGATTTTGCCGTTCAGAAAGAAACCACCACTTCAGAGGACATCAAGCCAAAAATTGTTCGCTCGAAGCGCTTCCCTTTGAAGCCGATGCTGCCAGAAGAAGCTTGCAAGCATATGGACCTTCTTGGACACGACTTCTTTATGTTCATCAATTCGGAAACGACTCAGGTGAACACTGTCTATCACAGACGAGATGGCAATTACGGTTTGATTGAACCCGAAGTTTAAAAGCGGCGTCTTCTTGAAAACTTGAAAGCTGCGGGGTTAACGCCCCGCGGCTTTGCTACACGCTTTAGAATTCGAGTCAAGCGGTGGTTGCGCGTGAGCAGTTTCCAAAAAATGAGGTTTTCAATAATTCAGTGAAAATCCGGTTAAAGACATAAAGAGATTCAATTAAAATCCATTCTTGGTATGCTGAAACGGCCGTCGGGTAATTTACCGTCCGGCAGGCGTGTGGCGGCGTATTCATTTTTGTGAACGCGATATTCAAGGGGCAGAAAGTGGTGTCATCCAGTTCAGATTTTGGCAAAGTGAAAAGAACCTGCATAGCTCTCATGATTGCGGGTCAAACGTTAATCGGACCTTCGGCATTGATGGCATTCGCCGATTCAAATGCAGTCATAGGGCTGAACAACGAGGGTGTGAAAGCGTTAAACGCGAGCAACTTCGCTCTTGCAATTCAGAAATTTGAACAAGCTTTGCAGATGGACAAGAATTACAATCTTGCCCGCGAAAACCTCGCCATCGCCCACAACAACTACGGTTTGCAACTCGCTAAAAGCAATCCGAACGAAGCGCTTAAGCAATTCCACCAGGCTTATTATTTGAACAAGACTAATGCCACCACAGCGCAAAACGTGGAAGGCATTATTCGCATGTTGGGCAAAGACCCGCGCGATTGGAAAACTCGTGTCGCCATGGCGGATCAGGCGCGCAAAGATGGCGACTTCGTTGGTGCCATCGTCGAATATGCAGAGTCGTTGAAGTTGAAAGACGACCCGAAAATTCACATAAAATTGGGCGACGTATATCGTGTTCGCGACAATGTCGACGACGCCATTCGTGAATATCAGGCAGCTGCAAGAAGCGCTGACAGTGCCGAAGTCGAAGTAAAACTCGGACAAGCGCTGCAAGCAAAAGGCGACTTGCCAAATGCGGTTAAAGCGTTTGGTCAAGCATTGTCTTTCAAGCCAGACGATACCGATACACTAGATGCACTGCAAGCAGCCTGGGAAGACGCGCTGAAAAAAGATCCATTGGCACCAGACAACCATATTGGACTGGGACAAGCATTGCAATTCCGTGGCGACTTCGGTGGTGCCACTGCAGAATACAAACAAGCGATTCAGCTTTCGAAGGGCAACAATCCGACAGCGCAGAGACTGCTGGC
>JACMKL010000155.1 GCA_014380105.1 Candidatus Melainabacteria bacterium | reverse complement strand
CACATACCTTGCTGGCTCTATGCCGCACACGGCTGACAAAGGTGGCAGTCTTTTCGGTCAAGCACCCGCACAAAAAGCTGTTGATTTGGCAGGCATCTATAAAATGGAGTACCAGACTCCTCGCACAAATGGTCGCTGGATACCTTGGTCCCTGCCCCTCTCTCAAAACGGCGAGTCTTTGTATGCGCGTGGAGAGGACAGAGAAGGTCCTTGGGGAATGCAAGGAAAAATAATTCCTCCAAACACAATTCAATTCGAAAAATATTACATCAAGAATGGCAAAGCTTCTGGCAAACCGGTCGTTTATCAAGGACGGTTTGTAACCAATGACCTCGGCTACAATGCCATGGGCGGTCAACTCCAATACGAGAAAAAAGAGGGCAAATTCTGGCGCGCTCAAATGGTTTCTATAACTGGACGTTGGCGCGCTACGCAAACGGCTTCCAGAGCGGTAATGGAAGCAGGGTATCCATCAAACGGACAATCACCGCAAATCGCCAGCAATAACCAGAATGGTGGTTCTGTTACAGCGATGAACAATCATCCTGGACCTCCAGGTGTAAATCAAAATTTGCTTGAGTTCCTTACACCGAAGGGTGAAGGCACGAAACCCAGCAATATGTCTGAGAAGTTCTTGCAGATCGCCTTCGGTTTGCTTGGAATCGGTGTGGTCATTGCCTTAGTTGCACTATCAATTTTTGGACCATCTGGGAAGTTAAATATTCTGGCCAAGCAAGAATATATCCCGTCGCAGTACAGGTCTCAGCACAACAAAATGATGAGCGAGTGGTCCAAAGCCACGAAAAAGGGAGCTTTGCCTCTTGGTACAAGGACAGAATGGAGATTTTGGAAACCTTGGACGCCACGAGTTCTTTGCATGCCACCAGAGGCTCGCACAAACAACCCACACATGATTATTATGGGAGGCAGCGACAAAGGCAAAACTCGCATGATGGCAAATATGATTTGCAGCGATATTGCCAATGATGATCGCGCCATCATAGTCATCGACTCTGATGGTGAACTGAGTGATTTGGTCACACAATGGGCAGCTGCGCATCCTCAAGGCAAAGACTTCGCAAAACGAATCATAATTATCGATCCGACCCACAAAGGTGGTTCGATGTCTTACAACCCACTGGAGCCATTAGAGGACGTCAACTTCATCGACGCAGCTTCTGCTATTGTGCATGGCTTCAAAGCAATCTACACTGAGCCACCCGGCTCACAGAGCCAATGGAATCAACAGACTGCTAACATCTTGCGTAATGCAGCCATCTTGCTTATGGCTAACAATAAAACGCTCACAGATTTACCGACACTTTTACAAGACAACGATTTCCGAGACATCCTATTGGAAGGTGTCGAGAAGCGCAAGAAAGATCGCACAGAGTATTCAACTCTGATCGAAACTTGGGGTCAGTACAAGCGATTAGCTAGAACTGATCAGTGGATCAATTGGGTTGAGCCAATCCTCAACAGAGTAACGCCGATGTTGAGCGACCCTAGAATTCGCCCAATACTCACTAAGCCGATAGGCGATTTGAGATTGCATGATTTGATCATCAACAAGCAGGTATTACTTGTCCGTATCCCACAAGGTCAACTTGACCAAAACGGTAACCTTTTAGGTTCACTTCTAGTCACGGGAATTAAGCAGGCAGCGCTTAGCCTCTCAAATTACAAATCCGATAAACATAAACCCTGTTCTCTCTATCTTGACGAAATGAATAATTTCATTGAGAAAGAAACTATCGAGGCGCTGACTCAAGAGACAGACAAATTCAAAATTGGATTTGTGGGTTGCTGCAAGACTTTGCAGCACTTGCCTGAGGATTTCAGAAATCAAATTATTATCAACGTTGGCACAGTTTGTGCATTCGCCTTAGCTAAGAAAGACGGAGATATGATTGGTCCACAGATGTTCCGTGTAGATGGACGCAAAGTCAAACATCAAACCATTCAGAACTTCTTCAACCAGGTCAACACTTCACCACAGTTCGAACTTATTTCGGACGAAGAAAAGCTGAACATCGACAGAGTTGTCGGTCAAGAACAGCGCACCTTCTTCTGTTATCGGGTAGGTACGGTGGCAGGTACATTCAGCCTGAAGACACACGACTTCCCAGATCCTCCGAAAGCCAAAATCAAGGCAAAGTTGATCGAACAAATGCACCGAGGTGCGGCGCTCGAAAAGAAAGCAGTGGAAAGCGCAAGTTAGTCCGTCAAACGGCTCTTTAAGTGAGTATAATCACAGTCAGGAGAGATTCGCATGCACGCTCAATCCGACTGATAAATAGGAACTTTTCAACAAAACATGGAAGAAGGTCCCCGTAATATATGGGAAGAAAAAATCGCCGACTTGCGGCGGTACGACCTTGATGCGCTTGACGTCGACCCTGTAAACGTCAACGATGTGATGAGTTGGCCTGTTCCTGGTCTCACCTTCGTGAGAGTCGACGGTATCTTGCGCTCGTGGGACATCGAGGGAGAAAAGCAGCAGTCAAAGCAGCAACCTCAGCAAAACCAGGATCCGAACCAAAGTCCAAAACGGATGTACCTCTCTGAAGACGCTCTAACTGGCTTGCACAGTCAAAAAGCCTACATGGCGTATTTGATCATCGGCGACAAGACTGGCGTTTATTATTATGTCGGTGCCTCTATTCCAACTGCTCCAGACGGCTCGGACGGCGAGAGTTCTGATATCTCGTTCAACACACTCAAATCAATTTTGCACAGTGTGTATAACGGCGTAGACATCTACAAAGACCCTTTTACTCTCGACCAAATGAAAGGAATGGTAGCTCCGCTTACGACTCACACCGGCATCATTACTGGTATTCCAGCATTGAAGTCCACCGGGGGTGACACCACCGAGTCGGAGCAAATAGAACGCCTTGCATCCGGTTTGCAGGGGCAAAATTTTGGCGTGATGATACTCGCGGCGCCAATTCCAAAAGCATACGTGACAAAAGAAGAATTCCACGTCGTCGACCAGATTCAACGAGCACAAGAAAACGAAGATCCAGAAAAGAAACGCAGAATCAAATATTACCTTGAGCTGCAAGACGCCTATTTGAAGCATATTCAACTAGGAACAGCGATCGGAAGCTGGCAGGTTGGCACATACTTTTTTGCACCAGATCGCTCTGTTTTTGCAAGATTGCAGTCACTTATTCAAGCGACTTATGTTGATGAAACGAGCCGTCCAACCCCGCTTCGCACTCACGAAATCAAAGGGCTACGCAATCATATCGAACAATTCGGTCTTTTAAAGAGTCAGCGCTCGGGTGAATCTTTCCAGACATTACTCGGCTACAGATTTCTGACACCGCTCAATTCGCGATTGCTGTCTGCTTATATTCACTTACCGAAGCGAGAAATGCCTGGATTTAGAATCAGGCGATCTGCAGAATTTTCACTTGCGAACATCCCGCCGAAAGACCCCGTGCGGATTATAGCTATCGGAAACATTCTCGACCGCGGTGTCGATACCGGCAACTTATATTACATCGACGTCGATGCAATGCAAAAGCACACGATTGTGTGTGGTGTTACCGGCGGTGGTAAAACAAACACGTGCTTCTATCTTTTAGGTCAGCTCTGGAAGTTCAATATTCCATTCATGGTTTGTGAGCCGGCGAAGTCAGAATATCGGCACATGATGCTGATGTCAGAGACGTTTAAGGGGGTCGGTCAGGCGTTTTCCCTTGGGGACGAAACGGTATCGCCGTTCCGTTTGAATCCATTTGAAATCATGCCTGGTGTGAAAGTTCAAACACACCTTGACGCGCTTAAATCAGTATTTAACGCCAGTTTCGAAATGTACTCACCAATGCCACAGGTATTGGAAAAAGCGCTCAACTCGATCTATTCGGTTCGAGGTTGGGATCTTGTGCAGAACAAATGTCGAAGATTACCACCGGGAGTCAATCTCGGCGATCCCGATTGTCCTGCCGAAATCTTCCCGACCATGAAAGATTTGTATGAAATTATCGAACCGATTACTGAATCGTTCGGTTATTCAGAAAGAATCGGACCTGACGTACAAGCCGCTCTCAAAGCTCGTATCGGCTCACTGCTGATCGGTGGTAAAGGGCAGATGCTCAACACCCGTCGATCAATTCCAATGGAAATTCTTTTCGGAAGACCGACCGTTTTAGAGCTGAAGATGGTTTCAGAAGACAGTGAGAAGTCATTCTTGATGGGAATGATCATGGTCTTCTTGTATGAATACAGAGAGGCTCTGGGTCCACACGACCACTTGCAGCACGTCATGCTCATCGAAGAGGCGCACCGACTTCTCAAAAACGTTCCGACGGCACAGAGTGGTGACTCAGCAAACCCTGCTGGTAAAGCAGTTGAATTTTTTACTAACATGCTCGCTGAAATTCGTTCTTATGGACAAGGCTTCATCATTGCCGACCAAATTCCAAACAAGCTGGCGATAATGAATCCCTGACCGTAAGAACGAATTTCTGCAAGCATGTTGGTGAAGAAATTCGT
>JACMKL010000154.1 GCA_014380105.1 Candidatus Melainabacteria bacterium | reverse complement strand
GTGGCTCGGTAAAGATTTTTTCCGCCGGCTCTGCGTTGGACGAAGGACCTTCAATATATCTGGGAGTATGCAGATGCGGTAAGGATGCTCCTTTCCGCGAGACCGCAAGCTTCAATCCATTCACCGAATCTGGTGGCGTACGGGTGGCCACGACAAGTACGACAACCGGCGCGAACCTCCTGGTGAGCGGTTCTGTAAGCGGAAAAACAAAGGCAAGCGTCATCAAATATGATTTCGTCAGACCAACACCTAGCGCAAAGACACTTGAACCTGTGCGCATCGGAGAAGTCTGGACCGGAAATGCCTCGTCACCTGCTGCCCTCGGTGGTAACTAGCATTTCGAATACAGCCGCGAGGAGTTCGTCCGCAGCTTGCAAATCTACGATGACAGATTAAGAAGAGCCCCGGGCGCACCCGAGGCTCTTCTACTGCCTCCACGCCACATGGCGGTTAACCAATTCGCGCAGGTTTTGCGTTCACTCTTACTCAGCTCGAACAGTTATTTTCCGAGCACGTGCAGTCGGCGACTTTGGAAGAACAAGCTTGAGGACACCGTTTTTCATCTTAGCTTGGATGCCTTCGCGATCAACCTCGTCCGACAGTAGGAAGACGCGGCGATAATCTCCTTCTGGGCAGTCGCTGTAAACGAGCTTCAGCCCTTGGTGCGTCTGCGGTTGAGTAAAACCGTGAATGGTCAATACATTCTTCTCGAGTGTTATTTCAATCGAATTTTCACTTACACCCGGCATATCGGCAACGACAAAAATTGTCTCCTGCGTCTCATATACATCTGCGCTTGGTATGAAGACTCGCTTGTTGCGTGTATGCTCGCCACCTTGCAGACTATTCATTTCTTCTTTTTTTCGTTCAGCAATAGAGCTAGTCATAATATTTACCTCCTTTTAAAAGCTCAAGATGCTTGAATGGAAATCTTTTTGGGACTATCGTCAGCTGCTCGCAGAAGCTCGATCCTGAGAATACCGTGACTGATGACGGCCTGAACTTTTTCAGCATCAATTGCATACGGCAATTCAAGCGAACGAGTAAATTGTCCGCAGCCGCGCTCTCGTCTATGCCAGGTCTTCCTTTCATCGGATTGGTCAGGTTCGCGCTTTGTTTTCAGTGTCAAAATATTATTGATGATCTGTAAATCGATGTTATCGAGATCAATACCGGGCACCTCTGCAATCACTAAACATTTTTCCTCTGAAGTCCATACATTTATTGGTGGGAATTCAGTCTGCTTCGTTTCATGAAGGTTGGAAAACAGTTTGTTAAGTCGCTCATGCAATAGATTCACATCTCTGGCGGAATCCCAGAGTGATGGTGTAGCAGATTCTTGAAACAACATGAGTCTATACCTCCTTTTATGCACTCACAAAAGCTTCAAAACGTTCTTACAACAGCACCGCCTGTGGCGGCAAGCAAACTATATATAGCCAGCTAAAAATTATTGCTAATGTCGTTCGCTGACTAATTCAAATTAAAACCAGGAGATGACGCAAACCGAAATTCCTCAACAAAATTTTCACAGTTACACCTCAACTTTGACGCAAACCTAGAGCAATGGCTCAGCCTAATCGCATCCACAATCCGCATTGAAACTGACTTTTGTCAAAATATAAAAAATTTTCAAAACTCTTGCGTACTCAAAAAAGTTTTGCTAGATTTTTATTTGGAAGGTTCAATTTCCTTCGTTTGGATTCTCAGATTCTGCTATTTAGGGAGGGTTTGCAGTACTTAAACGTTTGAAAATTTCGAATTAAACCCAGCATGATAATTCCAGCTCAGAAGGCTGGCAAAACGCAAATCAAGGCAGCCTCAGAAGTCCTGAGGCTGCCAACAAAAAGCGAAACTGATGGCCGCAAGAGATCCTCGGTTCTTACGACCGTTATCTTTGGATGGCTATTTTACTTCAATCGGCCGAAAGGTCGGCTTTAGCTAAATAGACTGACGGAGGTTTTTACTTATGATGAGAGTAAAGTGTTTCGCAGATCTAAGCAATTATGTCAGAGCCGGAAGCGAGAACTGCTCTCCGCATCTTTTATCAGAATTGGCTCACAGTGAGGTGGACAGGATTCGTGAGCGGGTGGCGGAAAACAAATACGCACCGCTAGAGGTGCTAGAACTTCTCGCTGAAGACAAAAATCCAGAAGTGCGGATAGCTGTTGGAACAAATACTTCCACACCCACACATATAAGATACAGCCTCGCTTTCGATCAGGATCCGAATGTTAGATTTGGACTGGCTGAGGATGTGAACACTCCAGTTGAGCTACTAAACAAGCTCACCGAAGACTCAAATCCCTATATCAGCTGTAGGGCCGAAGAGACAAAAGAAATCATTCTTTCGCGAGAACATCCAAACAGCTTGGAATGCCATCGCTTCTTCAGATGGGCAAGCAAATGCGCAGATCCGTCTGAATTAAGGTACGCATAGCCCGACCAGCACACGGAGGCCGTTGGGTGGCAGCACAATAAAGTCCATTAAATCGTACTGAAAACGCTACCGATATTGGTAGCGTTTTCAGTAATAATCTTCATGCTGACTTCACCCTTGCGGCTTTAAACTGGGTTTCTTCCTTACTAAAGTCCGAAGACCGATGGGTCTAAAACTGTTTCTCACGCTGCTTGAGGTAATCGATGGTAGCTAGATTTGAAAATCTGGATGGAAACATCCAAGCGCAACAACAATCATTTGCATTCCAGTCTGAAGCCGGACGCATCAGCCCCTCGGAACGCCGCCAGGCTTTCGGCGATATGGCCTTACCCTCGAATAAAGCAGCACAAGACGCGCTGCCTGATGGTGCCGCGCTGCTGGCTAGCATTGACGCTGGTCAGAAGATCTCGCAAACAGCGAAGGAAACTCGCGTTGAGAGTTCCAGTGGAATTATCACTACCGAAACAAACTCGAGAAATGGTCAACGTACCGAAACAGATTACCCCAATGGCCGATTTATCGATCGCACCGTCTCACCTGATGGAACTGTCACGAAAGCCAAAGAAGAAAGACCAAACGGCACAATAACGAACACACTTGACAGTCCTCGATTGAATCAAACAGAAAATACTGACTACAGAGGAAACATTGACAGTACGACTACACTAAAAGACACCGGAAGAGAAATTCAGCAGGAAACACCAGTTGCCCCGAAAGGATTTGAGACAGACGATCACCTTGATCCAAACATTGGACCATCTGAATCATTGCGAACCGAATTAGAAACTCCGCCATCAGCGCCTTCAGCTCCAGAGGCGCCAGAAGCCCCTGTGACAGCAGTTTCTAGTGTTACTTCGGATTCGACAGTAGCATCAAACGACACGACCAATACGCAGCCTACAACAGCAACTTAATGCCGATCATCGACTTTTCGATTTTGGCATTGCCGAGCAAATTCTGAAGCCCGGCGATCAAATCTTCGCCGGCCGCATGCAATGCCTCAATTGGCATTTCAGGAGTGCTTTCGAGAATAAACCACATATTTTTGGCGTCGCTATTGAGGCGCGTACGCACGCCCTGACGCCAGTTCCAGCGCCTGCATGTGACTCCGCGGTCGTCTCTCCAGATTACCTCGCCCGCGTCAGGATGTTCTTCCACCTGCTGACCATCTTTCATAGCATCAAAAATTTCGGCTCCATCCGCAATGCATAATCGTGGCGGCCCAACGTACGCGTCGAGATTTTCACCACCGACTGGCACAGCATATTTCACACTGATCGCATTGTAGAGATCGACTACCGGATTGATGCGAGGCAACTGTCCGTCTTTCAAAACACGCTTGCGGAGGGCATCGGCAGAACAAGTTCCACTTTTACGCTTCACTCCGAATTTCTTGAATACACCTTCCCAGGCAAGAAGATGCGACTCTGACCAGGACGGCTCTCCATTGAGAGCGGCGGCGCAAGCATTGACCACAGCTGCTTCTGCGACTGAAGGATCAACGACGCCCGTTGATTCGACCACAATGCTGAAAGCGCGAAAACCAGGGGCAATCTCTAAAATTCCTGCTTCTACAATAGGATTTAAATACAAAATCTTGTCCTCTCAGTCGCGTTCGGTATACAATAACGATTGATGACCAGAAAAGTCAATATATCGACCGACATTGGAGCCGACGTTCACAACGTGAATGCCACTCTTTCGCGCAAACTCAAAGCCCTACGCCAGAATCACGGCTTAACACTTGATGAACTTTCAAAACTTTCCGGTGTTAGTAAAGGAATGCTGGTCGAAATCGAAAAGGGCGAAGCCAATCCAAGCATTGCAATATTATGCAAAACCGCTTCAGCATTGGGTGTTTCGGTTGCAGACATCGTAGATGTTGCTGAGACTACCTCGATTCGAATAGTTTCGAAAGAAGATGCTCAAACTTTGTGGCGTGGTCCAAAAGGAGGAACAGCAACCCTTCTAGTTGGATCTAGCGGACCAGAGATGATCGAACTCTGGCGCTGGAATATGACAGCAGGCGAAACATTTAAATCGCCAGGACATTCCAAAGGGTCTTTCGAACTTCTAAATGTCGAAAGCGGCGTGCTCACAATTGAATTGGAAAATAAATCATTTGAGATAAGCGCAGGATCGTCAGCCATAGCAAAAACAGACGGTCCGCACAGTTATTCGAATAAAGGCAAAAAAGATCTGCAATTCGTGATGACCGTCGCCGAATTACATCGTCAACGAACATCAATTTAGATGAGCAGCGCTATCTATTTGCGCGATTTTGAAACCAGATGCTCAATAATAATTTCGCGCCACTCTTGACGGGCAATATTGCCACCACAAATAACTATGCCGACTTTTTCTTTTGGCTTCAATGTCAGTTGTTTCGTCAAAACAGCAGCGATCGTCGCTGCAGCCGCGCCTTCAATCAGCATTCCTTCGTTTTCCAAAAATTCGAAAATCGCTGATTTAATATCAGTTTCTTCAACAACAGCCCAATCATCAACATATTCTTGGCACATCTGGAAAGTTATTGAATCGGGTTCGATATTACCGGCGATACCATCAGCAATTGTTTGATCTTGCATGACGCGAACAATGCGACCTTGATTTATTGATGAAGTCATAGCAGGAGAAGCGGCTGCAACGACACCCAAAACGCGAGTCGATTTGCTCACAGATTTAGCGACGACGCCCATTCCGCTAATCAATCCACCACCGCCGACAGCTGCAATCAAAGTATTTAGGTGGGGTTGCGCTTCAAACATTTCGAGAGCAACGGTTCCTTGTCCTGCAATTACATCTCTATTGTTGTATGGCGAGATGAAAAATCCTTTTTTCTCTTTCGCCAATCTTCTGGCGAATTCTTCCGTCACTTCGCAATCGTCACCGTGTTCGATGACAGCGACGCTATAGTCTTTCAATCGTTGACGTTTGACAGCCGAAGCGTTGACGGGCAAGCAAATGGTGACATCACGACCGAGATCAACTGCGGCTTCGGCAACTGCCAGACCATGATTGCCTGCAGACGCCGTGAAAATTTTGCTCAGAGCGTTTTCTCTGTCGCGGGTCAGAGCGCTCAACGCCCCTCTAAACTTGAACGACCCTGTCACTTGAAGATTCTCGAGCTTCAAGAAAACTTCGGCGCCAGTTAATTCCGACAACCACAAAGACTTACGGAAGGGCGTATTGATAGCCTTTCCCGCAATTCGCTTACGGGCAACCAGTACGTCACTGAGAGAAATCGAGTTATCCATGCGGCGCTTTTCCTTAATATAGGTCGATCGGCGAAGACTCTTAGCCGATGTTATAGGTGTTCAAAGAAAAATTGGAGCGGGTAGCGGGAATCGAACCCGCGTGTGCAGCTTGGAAGGCTGCCGTTCTACCATTGAACTACACCCGCGTAATATGCGAGATCTTATCACAAAGGCATAAACCACACTCACTAATGGACGTGTTCGCCTGCAACAAACGTTTGTCAAAGGTGAGAAAAAATTCCGGAAAGCCGCAAAAGAGTCCACTTTCGACCTGCTGGCGCAGTCCACTTTGCGACGTTGAACAACATTTTAGGTAAGCGCCGAATCGTCAGATTTTTTCTCTCTATAAAGAAGCATTTGCGTGCAACGGAAGAGTGCGATTAACTTTCCGCCTTCGCCATCTGTCACCCTGGCATCCCAAACCTCAGTAGTCTTGCCTCCATGGACTCTTTCGGCGTAGCAAAAAATGGTGCCATTTCTAGCTGTCCCTATGAAGTTGGCCTTAAGTTCGACTGTTGTGAATGAGGCAACATCAGGTCGAAAGTTAAGTACCGTGCCGTACCCACAAGTTGTATCGGCAAGGGCGATCACTGATGCGGCATGTAGATAGCCATTCGGCGCTAAAAGTTCGTCCCTTACAACTAGCTTGCTGACGAGTTTTTCATGAGCTGACTCAACAATTTCTATTCCGATTAACCCTGGCAACCGGCCGCTCGATCGAGCATTTAAAGCTATAACGTCCATATACTGCCTCTTTGCGATATTCCGTTACAAATATGCCTTATGCACAAGGAAGTCTTAAGGTTAGATATATCTGAGAAATCTAAGAAAAACCCTGTATTAACTTGTAGACGGCAAAAAGTGGTGGTAATTTAGCGTCAAAGATTCTTAATGCCGCCGAGCAAATGCTTAGACATTGAGCCGGTTTATGGCATCAAGTTTATTTTGGGACACCCTGAATTTACTAAAGCGGAAGCCATGGCAACATACATTCAACAACTGGCATCGAAAACCGACCCACTGAGATTGGTGGTGACTTCGGGTGGTAAGTTGGCTCCGCGCAAATTGGTGCCTCCTCACATTGAGAATCTGACCGCATACAAGCCAGGTCGTCCGCCTGAGCAGTTGAAGAAAGAACTTGGCATCGAGAAGTTCATCAACCTGGCTTCCAACGAAAATCCTTTAGGACCGCCTCCAAACGTCATCCAAGCGATGCAAGAAGCGTTGCCTGAGATTTGTCGCTATCCGGATTCAGGCAGCTACAAACTGCGTGAAGCACTCGGAGACAAGCTTGGTCTCAACATCGACAACATTGCTGTCGGTAGCGGTTCAGAATCCATCATGGCGAACATCGTCAGAGCTTTCTTGCATGGCGACGACGAAGTGCTCACTTCGGAAGGCACTTTCATTGGCTTGTTGGTTTTAGTCAAAGCTCAGGGCGTCAAACTACGCACTGTTCCACTCAAGAATTACAGTTTTGACCTTGAAGCAATCGCTGACGCAGTCAACGATCGCACCAAAATCATCTATCTTTGCAATCCAAACAATCCAACTGGCACCATTTTCACAAAACAAGAATTCGATGTTTTCATCAAGAAAATTCCTGAGCACGTTCTGGTTCTGCTTGATGAAGCCTATTACGAATTCGCTTGTGACGAGCCCGACTATCCAGATTCATTGAGCTATCGCCTCGACAACATCTTGACCTTGAGAACATTCGCCAAAGCCTACGCAATGGCAGGACTTCGCCTGGGATATGGCTTAGGTCATGAATACCTGATCGATTTCGTCAACCGCATCAAACTGCCTTTCGAGCCTAACAACCTTGCTCAAGCTGCCGGTCTTGCGGCATTGAAGAATGACGACTTCCTGGAAGAAACCCTCGCCAACAACAGACATGGCATGGCATTTTTGCAAGACGCTTTCGACAAGCTTGGACTACAACGCGTTCCTTCGTTCGGCAATTTCATTCTTTGCGAAATGGGCAGCCAGGAAAAGGTCAACCGCATTCACGAAGAATTGCTCAAACGTGGAATTGCCATTCGTCCGCTTGCAGCATTCGGCTTACCGACTTGCTTCCGCGTCACAACCGGCAGACCTTCGGAAAATCACTTGCTTGTGAAGCACTTGAAGACAATTCTCTAATTCAGAAAACTGTCCACAGAAAAGCCTATTTAGACTGCCACTACTTATGGTGGCAGTCTACTTTTTATGCTCTCTGCAATTCTTCGAAAGCGTCAAAGCCTAATTCATACGGTTGAGTGTAGCTGCCGTATCCACAAATTTTCATCGAGACCGAAACAGGAATGTCGAAGACATAGTCGACATCGGTGAATTTTGATCCTGCCGAAAGTGCAGCGATTTCTCTCTTTGCTTCATCAAGACAATCAGGAGTTTGACCTTCTGCACGCAAATGCTCAGGACCTTTATTAGAGTCGTGCTCACAGGTCCAAACTTTACGACCCTGACTCCAGCCATACGCACCGGAGAACATCACATGCTCTTCAATACAGCCAGTAATAGTGGCTTCTGCGCTACACGACAGTCTTCTCATCAGTACTTTATCTTCGGGCAAAAACTTCTCGCCATTTATGCACGAGATAACCTGCCAACCATTTTGCAGATCAACATATGACCAGTCCCAGTCATGAATTTCGGAAGTGTTGCCGGTTTTCTTCACAGACAGAGCTTTGAGGAATTCTTCAGTGCTCAATCCTTTTACTGCGATCCAAGATTCTGCGGCGCCCATTTTTTCATCCTATAGGTATGTACGTTTGATTTTACTACCGATCGCCGTCGCCCCTTTGACAGCAATAGTATCGGATTTTTGCTCACGCGTGACAACGAGTGATGATGCGGGTTTCAAGCAAAGATTAGATGAGCTTCAGCTGCCAAGAAGAAAAGAGAAGCTACTCTTAAGTCTGGCTAATCACCATTGATAGGGTCATATAATAAATCCATTCAAACCACACACGGAATTTAAACTAAAAATGATAACAGCTACAAAACAATTGATCGAATCCAAATGGACCAACGTGCAAATTCAAAAAGAATCAGCACGTCTCCTCGCTTCCCAGTGGATGGCGGCCTACGGCGTAATCTGCAAGCAAGGCGAAGCAGCGATCAAAGAATTCGAAACAGTAACGCGCAATGAAAAAGTTGCTTATTTCAAAGCACTCAAAGTAACCACCCCAATGGAATTGGTTAAAGCTTTGGCAGAACATGAAGCCAATGTTTTCGGCAGCAAGATGGAAATCTGGGGCGATGACAAGCAAGCTCACCTCTCATACCAATCTTGCGGTATGTGGAATGCAATCAAAGAGCATGGCCACATGACCAAAGAACAAGAAGCAATGATGAGCAAGCAAATGGAAACATGCACATCAGAATTCGCAAAAGAATTCGGTTTCAAGGGCGAAACCAAGATCGAAGGCGAAAACAGCGCAGTATTGACCTTCACCAAGTAAGCTCGTTAAACAGCTTATTTGAAAAAACGAAAGCCCCGGGTGACCGGGGCTTTCGCTTTTGTATTTTTTGAGTATTTGCGGCAGCGCAAATTATTGAAAAGAAAGAATTAGCCCAGCGGAGCTAATTCTTTTCAGTAACCAAAGATTCAGGCACTAAGCGGCTTTTGAATAAATCTCTTCTCCGATT
>JACMKL010000018.1 GCA_014380105.1 Candidatus Melainabacteria bacterium | reverse complement strand
TCTCCAAGGATCCGTTCATCCTGTTCACCTCGAACGTGATGGCGATTCTCGGTCTGCGGGCGCTCTACTTCCTCCTGGAATCCGGCATCGAAGACGTTCCCTATCTGAAGAAGGGTCTCGTGATCGTGCTGGCTTTCGTCGGTTGCAAGATGCTCGTGGCCGACTTCTACCACGTGCCGGTTCTGGTGTCGCTCGGCATCATCGGCGGCATCATCGTTGTGTCGACGCTCCTCTCCATCCCGGCGATGATGCGTCAGCGCAAGGAGAACAGTGAGAAGGAAGAAGGCGCAACCAAGCACTAAGTGCTGCGCTCCTGATTATCGAACCTGCGTCGAGTCTCTCTGCGGAGTGCACTCATTGAGCAGGTGAGAGGGAGAAGGCGATTCTGAGCAATCAGTTTCGCCTTTTCTTTTTCCGTCCTCTTCAACTATAGTAATTAGTAGTAGTGATTTTTAAAATCAAGGGACAAGAGCAAAAGCGTCACCACTCGCTTCTGCTCTCGCCCATGTCTTGATTTCAACGTGGCGTTTTTAGCGCTGCTGAATGTACCTGCACTTCACGCGGATGTCGTTTTTTGCAAACGGTCCTTGAGCCTTGGCGTGGAATTCGATCGTGGGCTCGTAGCCATTGGGCACCATGCGAATCGATTCACGGAAGTCTTGATTGACCTCTGTGAGGCGCTGAAAGATGCGGTCACGCAGAGCGGTTGCCGCTTCTCCTTGAGGTGCTGATTTGCCTTCAGCAAGTTCAAGGCAGATGGCGAGACGCTTGTTATTGCCCTCGTCTTCGCTGGTCACAATTGCGAAGGCATTGATGTTTTTCGCGACATCGTCCATTCCGTAGAGCAAGCTTTCGACTTCGCTCGGTGTAATTTTGCAGCCGTAATACGCTACCGAAAAGTCACTGCGCCCGTACATCAAGATCAGTGGCAGCTCGGCAAGCGGTTTTGGTAAGGACGAAAGATCAACACCGGCGAGTACAAGCAATTCCTTTGCTTGCGCAAACGTGAGCACTTTGCCGAGGTCGTGGATATTGTATTTGATGCGCGGAGAAACAGTCGTTATGCGCGAGATCGTAATCAGAAGTTCGCCGTCTTCATTGGTTTCGACCATGTAGTCCATCGGATTATATTGAAACACCGAAGGAATCGCATCTCCGAATTTGCCGTTCAATTGCTGCCGGACCTGGGCATTTTCGCCAATCAGTTTCCGAATAGCAATCGTGTAATCGCTTTCGGCAGCGATGTTGATCTCCAGATCGGATGCGCCATAGTCACCATATACGCCACCACGGAATGCCTTCTTCAGGTAGTCGCGCATGTTTTCGCTGATTGCTTCGCCACCGAAGAAGGCGGTGATGTGGTACTGATTCCACTCGATATCAGGCGAATCAACAAGCATCTTCAAGAAGGGCGGATAGCCGGCGATGATGTACTGATAATCGGGACCGAAAAGCTTGAGCGTGTTTACGATCTTGCTTATTTCCGGACCGGTCGACTTGAGCAGGCAAATGTCGACGACAGCGCTACTGACGCACATGCCGGTCGCCCATGGACCGAGGGCAAAAGCATTGATGAAGAACTTCGGCTTATTTCCAAGCATAGCGTGCATGGAAATCTGCAGCATGCGAGCAACGTGCTCACGCTCCTGTGGTCCACGCACCCAGTTGTTCGGGGTGCCTGTTGAGCCCGATGATTCGTCAATGACGGCACCGCGCATCGGCAATTTTCCGCCCTTGCAGCGTTGGGCAATTGAATAGGAAAGGATGTAATTCTTCTTGTCCATTGCCGGTATGGCGCTGAAGTCAGGCGTCCAGCCATTCAAGCGCACTTTTGCTTTTGGATTGCGGGCGATGAAGTCGGCGTATGCAGGACACGTCCGTTTGGCATGGTCGAAAGCGCGCCATGCTTTCCACAAACCGACCTGGTCGCGGAAATTTTTCAAGGACGGGAGGAAGAGAAGACCGAAAGCCAGTTCGCAGCGCATCAGCATACGACGAATACGGTCCGCGATCATCAGGAACGCGAAAATCAGAATCTTTTTCATGTTGTTTCCAGTTTTAGTGAATAATCAAGTCTTCAAGAGCGATGCGCATGGCGCGCGGTGGTTCATTGCTGTGACCGAGGCGTACCAGCAGCCAGAGCGGTTCTTTTCGTTCTGGGTTGGCGAAGTGATCTTTCATTTCTTTATGCGAACGCGCATTTGTGATCACCGAGCCAAACGGATGCAGATAGACACCATGCTTGGTCATCGTCAGCCAGAGACGAGCAAGCATGCGTCCAGAGTTGATACAGTCACGCTGTTCTTCGAATTTGCCGCTTATCCAGGCGACGGTTTTGGTGCCGCGCATGGATTTTGTGTAAACCCATTTGCAGAGTTGGTGCACACCCGGGATTTGGAAAAGCCAGTTGTGTTTGAAGAAAAGCGTCATCATCCAGCCGGGAAAGAGCATCGCGAACGCAGCCAGTCCATCGCCCGTTTTCTTTGCGTGCGCAATCGAATAGCGCACCCAGTGTCCAATTTCGTCGCGAGTAGTTTTGTCGCGCAAATCGAGAAACATGGTGTTGGCGTTCAAACCCAGAACCCAGGCGACTTCTTTGGGGTCGCTCGAGAATTCCAGTTGATGACCAAATGACGTTGCCACTTCGGCGAGTTCAGTAAGCACTGCTGGCGATACCGGACTGTCCTCGTAAGGAAGTCGCGAAGTGCGACGCTGAAGAATTAATTCGCGGTCGAGCGGCTCCGGAATGACGCGCGGGATCAGGCTTAAGTTAGCGAACGGCTGTGGACCAACTTTCGAATCGTCGAGTGGGACGTCGAAAAGGTCGACTTTGAGTTCGAGACCATGAGGTGCCGCAGCAATCGAAATCATCTCGAGGATGAGTCCGAATCCTGACGCCATGAATTGACCCTTGCCGTCTTCGACTGGAAGCAAGCGGGAAGGCTCATAGAGAAGTACTGCATGTGTCTCGTCGACCAGTTTGAATTTCCAGTGTTGAGTGTTGTGCGGCGAAGGCGCCCAACGTGCATAGTCGAGAATGTCTCTCCAGATTTTTGTCTGCATAGCTTGTCCTTGGTTTGAAAATTCGGAAAACGTCAACTCCCTCAATCGCTCAGGTGACAAGCGATTCAGGGTGATATTCGAAACTCTTTATGTAATTCCAGACCATGTCCGGCGTTTTCCCCACATCATGAATGAGATGTTTGGATGTAGCAGGGAATGGTGAAAGCGTTTTGGGGCGGGCTTTAGACTGGAATTTAAAGAATTGAATAAGTAAATGCAGTCTAGTCGTTGGTCGCGCATCGCCTCAAGAAATGTTCAGCACTATTACGGGCTGAGCGTTCTTTTAGAATGAAGTTAGTGATTGCACGCATCACGCTAATCGAATTAGTTAACAAAAGTTAGAGAAAACCATTTGAATTAGCGCGAAATCAAATTCTTCAGGCAAAGTTCATGACTTGCCAGTTATTGTTCGTTTTAACGCTTCCGAATCTTCAGAAAAATTACAGACGAATCAAGTTGACGCTTGATTCATCTGTTTAGCGTGGTGTCACATTTGGTATTGAATATGGTGCAGCTGGCGCGGACTGATTTGTGTGGTCTTGTTTACAAATCATTGCGTTTGTGCGGTTTCTTGATTGGCTTTGGAAGCATTTCCTTGTCCTTGCGTATGTCTGCATTTGCGTCAGCTCTGCGAGCGTGAGTGAACTATTTCGGGCTTTCGGCAAAGGCAATCGTTGGCGGACGGAGGTTTTCCGACGGTTGCCATTGCAAGGCTAGCGCTAGTTATCGCGCACTTTGGGTGAGTAGTTACTTAGGTTGCCAAGAAATAACAAATAACTCTTGGCTGAGGTGAAAGATTCCGTTAGGAATTAGGTACTTCTTCTTTCTTTCTCTTCTCCAGGACTTCTCAGCGCAAATCGTGTCTCTCCACAGATTCACTTCTCTAATCTCATCACGCTCGTGATGAGATTTGACGCTGTCGTTCTGTAAATCAAAGAAATCTGACCAAAAATGGAAGGAATAACTATGACGAAATTTGCAAAATCTCTGTCTCGGCTGCTGCTCGCGTCGCTCTTTGCTGTCAGCCTCTCGGGTCTCGGAACACCAGCTTTTGCGCAGGAGAAAACCGACGACCTCACCAACAATCCCTTCTTGCGCCTCCTGGGTACTCCGGCAGAAAGCGCATGGACAGCCGATAAGCTGGAGCGGCAGTACGATGAAGTTTGGACCGAAATCTCGGACCATTACTTCGATCGTGCCGCACTCTCCAACTGGCTCGCCTGGCGTCATAAGTTCGACGGCAAGATGAAGACGCTCGCCGACCTCGACAATGCTCTCGACGAGATGGTCTCGAGCCTCGATAACCGCTGGACGACTTATGTCGGAAAGCAGACTTCAAGCGCGATGAGCGAATCGTTCGAAAACAACATTGCGCTCGGTATCTGGGCGAGCAAGGTGGCGGATGGCAACTATCAGGTCTATTACCTGGAATATGGAAGCCCTGCCTACGCCTCCTCTCTTCGCAAAGGCGACCGCATCACCCACATCAACGGCCAGAAGCTAAGCGACCTTCCCACCTTGGCAGTGCAAGCGCTGTTTGTCGGCAAGGCTGGTGAGAAGCGCGAACTGACCTTCACGCATGACGGCGTCACCGAAACGACTTCGCTCACCGTGGTTGCCTATCCGGACAAGGAGTACGAGATTGTCCTTCGCGACGACCATGTGCTCTATCTGCGTCTGCCGGCGTTTTCCCCAACTAACACAGCGACTTTCAAGGAAGAATTGCTCGCTGTGTTCGAAGATGCCAATGTCAAAGTCGAGAAAATCGTGCTCGATTTGCGCGGCAATCTCGGCGGCTACACCACAGAGGTAAAGCCAATTGCGTCGCTGTTCATCGACCAGGGTCTGGTCTATTCGCTTCGCATTCGTGATGGTCGCGAGACCTCTCTCGAGACGAAGCGGATCGAGTCGCCACTGCCTTTCGAGCT
>JACMKL010000153.1 GCA_014380105.1 Candidatus Melainabacteria bacterium | reverse complement strand
CTGAAATTTTAAGAGCCTGCAGTAAAGCAGGCAGAGTGCGCTGAATTCCATCGAGCGAAGATTTTTTTTGAGTTTTTTTCAACGCCTTTTCTTTGTCTTTTAATTCGTCCCACTGCGCAAGCACTTGGCGAGCAGAGTTGAGAGATTTTTCGCCAAACACATGTGGGTGGCGACTGATCATTTTAGAATTAATAGATTCGGCAATATCTTCCATGTTGAACTGTCCGGCATCCTTCGCCACTTGCGCGTTCAGCACAATCTGCAGAAGGAGGTCGCCAAGTTCTTCTTTCAAGTTGTTGGCATCGCCCTCATGAATGGCTTCCATGACTTCATAGGTCTCTTCAAGCAGGTAGCGAGCCAGGCTTCGATGAGTCTGTTCACGATCCCAAGGGCAGCCATCCTCGGCACGCAGGCGGGCAATTGTGGCGATAAATTGGTCGAGATTTGAATTCATGTTGAGCAATGTTGAGGAAGGGGGGAGCCAAAGCGAGCCGACAGCTTAACAGATGCAAGCTGGATCTAATCAGGCTGTCATACACTCCAGGGTTTGCGGGTCTTTGAGGTATCATAAGTATCATTCACACCCACTCGGCGCGCTCTGACGCGGTTTTTTTGCCGAAGTATGGTGGGTTGTTGGTGTCGAGCAAAAGGTGAAGCCTGTGGATATCTGTATTGTTGGTGCCGGCTACGTAGGTCTTGTAACCAGCGCTTGTCTTTCCTATCTTGGAAATCACGTCATCGCAGTCGATTCGAACACTGAAAAGCTGCAAGCATTAAAGCGCGGAGAGATGCCCTTCTACGAGCCCGGACTGGATGAATTCGTCAAAGAATGCGTGCAGTCGGAATTTCTTCAATTTAGCGATAAGTTGGAAGATGCAGTCAAGAAGTCGGACATCATCTTCATTGCAGTCGGCACTCCGCCTCTGCCATCCGGCGAGCCTGACCTTTCCGCGGTCATGGCTGTTGCCCGTGCAATCGGCAGATCGCTCGATAATTCTAAAAAACGCATCATCGTCAACAAATCAACCGTTCCGGTCGGCTCCGGCAACTGGGTTGAAATGCTTGTTCACCAGGGTGTAGAGAGCGTACAGACAGTTCCTGCTCGCTCTACACGCTCCGATATGCCTAGCTTTAATGTTGTCTCCAACCCGGAATTTTTGCGTGAAGGCAGCGCCATCTCAGACTCGTTCTTCCCTGACCGTATCGTGGTTGGCTCGGCCGAAGACAATTCTGTTGCCACCATGAAAAAATTGTTTGCACCACTGATCAATCAAACTTTCGATCCGCCTAAAGGTCTGACACGTCCAGCCAATTTCACCAAAGTGCCATTTGTTGTGACAGACCTTGCCAGCGCTGAATTGATTAAGTATTCAGCAAATGCATTTCTCGCTATGAAAATTAGTTTTGCAAATGAAATTGCCGGACTTTGCGAGAAAGTTGGTGCTGATATTCGTCAGGTTGCCCCAGGCATTGGACTCGACAATCGCATTGGTAAGCCTTTCTTGAATGCTGGCGTGGGCTGGGGCGGAAGCTGCTTTGGGAAAGACATCAATGCATTGATTAACGTCGCGCGTGAATACAGCTATCCGACTTCTTTGCTTGAAGCAACTCTCTCCGTCAACGAGCGCCAACGTCTTTGTGTAATCAAAAAATTGCAAGAAGAATTGAAAATTGTAAAAGGTCGCACCATTGGATTAATGGGTCTATCATTTAAGCCAAACACTGATGACCTGCGCGATGCACCAAGTTTGACTCTGGTGAGAGCACTTACAAAAATGGGCGCTCAAGTGAAAGTTTTTGATCC
Organism: Candidatus Melainabacteria bacterium; assembly: GCA_014380105.1. GTDB lineage: Bacteria > Cyanobacteriota > Vampirovibrionia > Obscuribacterales > Obscuribacteraceae > QKMZ01. Next base: position 7,849 of record JACMKL010000153.1, on the reverse strand, counting down.
GGTCAGCGTTGAAAATTGTAAGCGTAGTTATCCGGACCTGGAAGTTAGTTATTGCGAAACTGTTGAAGACCTGGCGAAAGATAGCGATGCCCTGGTGCTCGTCACCGAGTGGCAGGAATTTGCAACAGCTGACTGGAAACATTTGATCAAGAGCATGCGTTGGCCGCTCGTAATCGACGGACGCAATATCTTGCCGCAAGACCTATTAACTGAATGTGGTGCAATATACAGAGGTATCGGACATTGAAAATACTCCTTACTGGTGCCGCTGGTTTTATCGGATCTCACCTATGTGACCGCATGTTGAAAGATGGGCACGAAGTGACTGCGATGGATAATCTGATCACAGGCAGCATGGCAAATATTTCGCAGCATTTGTCTAATACCAAATTTCAATTCATTCACCACAACGTCTCAAATCACATTCATATCCCTGGTCATTTGGATTGGGTAATTCACTTTGCGTCACCTGCCAGTCCTGTCGATTACCTCAATTTGTCAATCGAAACCTTGAAGGTAAATTCGCTTGGCACCCACAATACACTCGGTCTTGCCCTCGCTAAAGGCGCAAAATATTTCCTCGCCAGCACGTCTGAAGTGTATGGCGATCCAGAACAGCATCCGCAACGTGAAACTTACTGGGGCAATGTAAATCCAGTTGGTCCTCGCGGTGTTTATGATGAAGCGAAGCGTTTTGCGGAAGCAATCACAATGGCTTATTACAACAAGCATGGCTTAGATACTCGCATCATTCGAATTTTCAATTGTTATGGTCCACGTTTGAGAGCAAACGATGGTCGCGTCGTCTCTAATTTTATTGACCAGGCTTTGCGTGATAAACCCCTCACCATATATGGTGGCGGCGAACAAACCAGAAGCTTCCAGTACGTAGCTGATCTTGTCGAAGGCATCGTCCGTTTGATGGGCGTCGAGCATCATGATCCTGTCAATTTGGGCAATCCTCAAGAGCGCACCGTTCTTGAGTTAGCACAGTTGGTCAAAGAATTGATTGGCTCAAAGAGTGAGATTGTCTTTAAGCCGCTTCCGACCGACGACCCACAGAGAAGATTGCCTGACATAACGAAAGCCAAAGCGCTTCTCGATTGGACACCGAAAGTGGAAATCACCGACGGACTGACAAGAACAATTGCCTGGTATAAAGAGCAATTGGTTGCTGTTAATAAGATATAGATAGGTCCGGGAAAGTTTGATTCAGGGATAACCCCAGAATCTGATCAGTCAGATTCGTGGAGGAATTACCTGGCGAACCTCGTAAGCTCAATGTGTGCGGTTGGCTCACTTGAGGTTGCGAAAAATGCGCGTATTAAAAACAGTCAAATCAGTCAGTGCAGGGCTTCTGTTATTTGGCACTGTTGTCTTGCCTGGCATCTATTCACCTGTGGCTTTCGCGTCTGGCGAGGCAAGTGAAAAGGCCGTCAATGACGCGAAGGCAGAGCGACCGATCTTAGATCTCGCATTTCTGATCGACACCACTGGTTCGATGGGCGGCGAAATTGAGATGGTGAAGAAAAAGACTAAAGATCTGGTTGCCAAATTGGCTTCCGGAAAACCAGCTCCAAGAGTGCGTGTTGGCTTGGTTGCCTATCGTGACCGCGGTGATGAGTATGTCACCAAAGTGTTTCCATTTTCAGATGATATCGACAAAGTTGTAAAAGACATCACCAGTTTGTCCGCAGCAGGCGGCGGCGATACTCCTGAAGCCGTCAATCAAGGCATGCATGCGGCACTTAACGAGTTAGCCTGGAGCAAAGACAAGCGCGCGTCCAAGCTTTTGTTTTTGATTGGTGACGCAACTCCGCACATTTATAGTGGAGATTACAAATGGGAAGACGAAGCGAAGAATGCAATTTCGCGTGGCATTCAAATCAATACAATTGGCTGCAACGGCTTAGATACAAGTGGAACAGCGATATTTGAAAAAATTGCCAAGCTTGCCGACGGTAAATTTGAAGACCTTGCTTATCGCAGAGAAATTGTCTCCGCCGATGGTAAGAAAGAAACTTTAATCACTTCCGGACGCGGTACATACAAATTAAAAGCTGGCTCCGAAGGTGCATGGAAAGCCGGTGCGCGCGAACTCGAAGCGAAGGGGCTGGCTGTGGCGTCCCCTGTTGCCGCAGCGGAATCTTCAATTCTGTCTGCAGATTTTGCCAGTGTGCCTGGACGCATGTCGAGCGCCGCACCGGCGCGTGCCGGAGCCCTTGCTAGAAGCCGAAGCGGCGGTTATGCTGGCGCCGGCGGAGCCGGTGTTGACCGAGGTGACAGCAATCTCGATGAGATGATGTTGAATGCCGCTAAAGCAAAATTGAAAAAAGATTTGTCCGTCGATTACAGATAGATCGAGACATAGAGCTAGACAAATCAAAGCAACCCCGAGCCCAGATTTGTCTTAAGAGAGGGAAGGCAGAAGCCTTCCCTCTTTATTGGCTATTTTTTGAATTGAAACTATGCCACTGCAGATAGTGCCGGCTTCAATTCCTCTCCGCGCAATTCGTTGCTCTCCTCGAGTTTTACATCACCAATGATGTTGCCGTAGACAGCACGTCTTGTAATTACTTCAAGCGGATCATGTGCTTCCATGATCTCCCACGCTTTGCGTCTTTCTTCCGGCGAATTTGCTTCGGCAAGAACGACTACACCGCCTTCTTCTACGTCGCCCTCAAAAACGTTGGCGTAATATTGCGGCTCGTTTGCGTGGAAAAATGCGCAGAGAAATACTCCGATATAAGCCATAACGATGCCGCCTGACACAGCTCCCATCAACATTGTCATCACCTGGTAGGAAACCGCATAGGGGATGGTGGAGTCGAGATAAAGGCCACCAAGTAACCCGGCCAGTGCACCGAAAATTCCGTAACGTACAAAGTATTTGGCCATTGGAGTTTTGATCTTGGCTGACTGGTGCTTGAATTCGTCGCAATCGGTGCCAACTACGCTGAGGTCGGCCGATTTGAACCCTGCTTTGTGCAAGTCTTCAACCACCCGTGTTGCCGTGGTGGATTGTTGAAAAACACCGTAAACGTAATCTGGATGTGCCATTGATTCGCCCTCCGCAGAGCATTAGATTGATTGTTTTAATCGTTTACCGATTATCGATAATCGAAGTATAATCGATCTTAGGGTTTTTGGGGAGTGGCTTCGTTTACAATTGCGGCTCAGAATTGAGGAAAATCCATGGAATTCAAGCGGGCGTCGACCCGAGAGCAAATAACCCAATTTCTGTTGGAGCGAATTTTGGACGGGACGTATAAGCCTGGTGAGCGTCTCATCGAAATGCAAATTGCCAATGAGCTCAATACAAGCCAGGCTCCAGTGCGAGAATCGCTGCGTTATCTGGAAGCAATGCGTCTGGTCGTCACCGAGCCCTATAAAGGAACGCGAGTTCGGGAAGTCAGCAATCGTGAGTTGGAAGAATCGTCCCAGGTCAGAGTCGCCCTGGAGGAGCTCGGAGCTGAGCTTGCCGGTCAGCATATGAAAGGGCAAGTTGAACGACTTGAAATTGAAGCCCGACTATTTATGAAGGCTGCCAAAGACAAAGACGTGCGAGCTTACTCACAGCACGACATTGAGTTTCACCGCATTATCATCGAAGCTTCAGGAAATCAGCTCCTGCTATCAATCTGGGAGACCGTTGTCCTTGAAAATCGTTTCCTTCGAACACTCAATCGCATCGGAAAGGATCAACTAACTGAGTTTGGAGAAGCCCATTTACCGGTTATTGACGCGCTTCGCGACGGTGATGGCAAGAAGGCGGCCATGCTGCTGAATCATCTAATATGCAAGTTTCACTTTCTCAAAGAGCCTGAGAGTGAAGTGCAAAAATAAGACCTAGTCTCCCTCTACGCTGTGAAGAAAACACAGTCTCCATCATCACGCTTTGCCATATCCAAATGTTGCATTGCTTTCTGAAGTAGCAAACTGACAGTTTCGCCATCACTAGGAGAGCATGCAGAGCCAACGCTAATGGTGTTTATTGGACGATTGCTCCAGGACATTGCACGTGCTTGCATTTGACGTCCCACTCGTCTAACTATCTTGAGAGCATTGAGCTGAGGGGTTTCTGGACAAATGATCACGAACAGATTGGTCTCGATTCTACCTACGAAATCCGTATCGCGAGTATGTTCTTTCAAAAGAGAACCCAGATAGGTGACCAATTCGGCACCAGCAAGCGCTCCATAACGTTCACTGGTATTTTCCAAATTGTCGATAGATAGTAAGAGAATGCTGACAGGACGACGGTAGCGCTTTGCCCTCAGGACCTCATAATTGAGCTTCCATTCGATTGCAGAGCGGTTGAGGATACCGGTTTCGCGATCTAGTAAGTGTGGCAAATTCTGATTCAGTAAAAACGCAGGTTCTGTGTCTCTCAGCGTTTTTTTGCCTGGTTTGGCTTTTACATTTGGTTGGTCAGGAAATTGTCTGACGCGCTCAGAAGTCGTATTGCTAGACATTATGGCTGGAATATTTGTACCGGTTTTTGTGCGAAGCCAGTTAATAGCGGGCATGGCAGAGGCGGAAAACATATTTCACTTCTCCAATGGCAATTTTTAGATTTTGGTAGTAAGGGTGGGCTAGAGACTGCGAATAACGCCCCCATAACCCGGGCTTAAGCGGCTTTCGATATTTGAGCGTCGTATTCACTGGACTTATCGGTATGAATATAGCGGACTAGATCGCATGCCATTTGACGTGTCCAGCAAGCTGGGCAGCGTTCCGGAGCTAGATTTGCCGGATGTTGATGATTTGATTCTTCTAAAAGTTGGATCGAGAGATTGACTAGTTTGTCGTTGTTTAAAGCGTGCATGGCTTTTTTTACTCTGGTTGGTGGGTATGGGTAGCTGACGGAATCAATCCCTCGATAGTTTCCATGATGCGGCAAGATGAGACGCATGTAAATTCGCTAAATGGCGTACGCAATTGGCGTACTCGAATTCGTGTATAAAACGTCTGGAAGGGGCATGAATTCTTCTTCTCCATTGCCGAGTTAGCCATTCGAAACGTACATCCGTCCCTTGAAAGGCGGAATAATTCGTGAAAATTTCTTTGAAGTTATTTGGTAAACCAAAGAGAGAGGGCAAAACACGAATGTCTCGCCCTCTCTCACCATGCTTATAGTTTTGACGTAAAGCTGAGCTTTAGCGTTACTTAGTGAGCTGCTTCTTTAACTGCTGCTTTGGCAGCTTCAGCATTTCGCTCAACTACTTTCTTAGATGTTTTGACTTGATCGTCAATGTTTTTCTTGGCGAAGTCTGATTGGTCTTCAATTGCATCCTTCTTATCGTCGGCTGCTTTCTTTGCTTGTTCTAGGTCTACTTTGTTGGCATCGAGTGCTTCCTTTTGAGCATCGGTCTTAGACTCGATGTTTTCTTTCAGAACGTCAGCAGATTGTTGGACTTGTTCTTTTTGAATATTGGCTTGACGGTCGATATCTTTCAAGTTGTCAGAAACTTGGGCGCTTTTTTCACTGCAACCAACCATTAATACAACACTACTCATAGCCAAAATCATTTTCGCGTACTTCATAACAATAATTCTCCTTAGTGAATTGGTGACTTGGATTGAGTTTTTGCTGCGTATTCCGCATCTGCGTGTGGTCAGTCAGTGGCGGTCGACGAGAGGTAGCATAAAGTTACCCGATTCAGCTTTTCGATTCGTCTGTCATTCTACAGACATTGTATAGACCTAGTTGGGTAACCAGGGTTCCCAATTTCTCTAACGCGTGAATAAAACTGTAAAACTTTAAAAGTCTACGTTTTTATATGCTACCTCCAGGGTAAAGGTTGATTTCCTAGCATGGGTAGAGTGAAGTGAAACGTACTGCCTTTGGTAACTTTATTGCGCATGATTTTATAGTGCCACCATTGGGAGAATACGGTATGCCATATTTTCGTGAATGGTGGCATCACACCAATTTCGAACTTAGTAAATCACTGTATGCTCCCGATTTCGTCGGTATGTGTGGTCATTGGTGGTAATGTATGTAGGTTACGCCGACGAAGTGGAATGCTGATTGATGCGTGTGCGGCTAAGCGCCTTCGCCTTGTCAATATCGATGATGTCCGGAGCCTTTATTGAGTCTCCAGCGCAGACTGGCGCTGAAAATACCTCTGAATCCACTGCGACGACCATTCCAGCTGTTGCACCAAACATTGTCCCTGTGCCGGCTCCATTGTCTACGCCTGTCACGAAGCCTGCTGCGACTGCTGCGGTGGCAAAAATTGCAAAACCTCAAATCATTTTAGATGAATCTGCTATCAACAAAACGCTTGGCTCATTGGCGCTTCCAGGTTGGGAGCCGCGCGCGCTTGAAGCATTTCCGCGATCGATCGCGCATGCTGGCTCTAGCGTAGATACAAGCGCAGTAGACAATGTGCCCGCATTTCAATTGTATGGATTGGAGCCGCACATTTACGACATCCTTGCCGAATTTGGTGTACGGAAGGCTTTCAAAAAAACATATCAACGTGGGCAAAGATTTCTTCAAATCGGTGTCTATGTTTTTGCCACACCTCAAGGTGCTTATGGTGCATATAATTTTATGCGACAAGGCTCTACAACTGTTGTAGTGCGCGGCTCGGGCTCAAGTGAAGACGACTCAAGCATTTCGTTTTGGAAGGGCAATAGCTTCGTGCGCCTCACTCAAACTTCAGAAGATGATGAAGAGAGTAAAGGAGCCCTGCGTGTGATTGCGCAGTCATTAGAAGCCGCATTGCCCGGCGGTACTTTGCCACCACAGGTACTATCACAACTTCCTGTCATTGATAGAGTAAGCGGTAGTGAAAAGTTGGTGATGGGACCGCACTCGGGAAAGAAATTTTTCCCCGCACCATATGTTTCTTCTCTCTCTCTTGAGCGTGCAAAAGGTGCAGTTACTTCCGATTATCGCTTTCAACTGCCACCCGAAAGACTGAAACTTTTACTGATTGATTATGGCAGCAAATCTGTAGCAAATGCAGCCTATAGTGCCTTTCGCGACAATCTAGACGCTGACCATGAATTGACAGAAATTGGTGGGGACGCTGCCAATACAGATATTGTAAAACTTGAAAATAATAGCTGGATGCTTGTGCAATTAAGAGGTCCGCGCGTATTTGTCATAACTGGTGCGCGCAAAAAGGTCTCTCCACTGATGCTGGCGCGACAAATTATGTGATGTATATTCGTCTACAGTCAATCAGAAAAACGCCCCTGCTTCGCAAGGGCGTTTTTTGTTTTAGTGAGCTAAAAGCAGATGTTAGTCTCTTCTGTCTCTGCGTTCTTGTCTGTCTAATTGACGATCTTTTTGTTGGAGAACTTCTCTTTCTCTTCCATTTAGACGACCATCAGATTTCATCGATGCTTCGAGATTGTTTAGGCGAGCGCGGTCTGCCGCATTTCTGGCTGCTTCGTTTGCAGTCGTTCCACGACCTGGATCACCGTCTTTCCAGCCGCCGCCGCCGACGCGATTGTCGCGCGGGTCACGCCAGTTTGGTCTGCCATCGCGGTCGCGGTCGCGATTGTCGCGTGAATCAGCATAGTTTGGCTTTCCATCACGGTCACGATCGCCCATAGGATTACCGCCGCCGTTTGCGCGATTATTGTTTGAATCGCGCCAGTTTGGTTTGCCGTCGCGGTCGCTATCGCGCATATCTCTACCAATCCAGCGACCATTTTGCCAGTGACCATATTTCCAATTGTTGTTATTGGCGGAATATGAGTAATTTGGTGCCCAGCCCCAAGGCTTACGACCAAGAGATTGATGGTCATTACTTTCGCGGTAGATTTCTTGAGCGAGCTGATCGAGTTGGGCATCAAGTCTTTGTTGTTCTCGGTAGCTGACGCCGTT
>JACMKL010000152.1 GCA_014380105.1 Candidatus Melainabacteria bacterium | reverse complement strand
TCTGAGCGTAAATTTTTGCCAAAAGCGTGCTCGACTCTTATTCTTGTTGCCACCCTTTTGATTTTTCCAATGCCGATGACACAAGCACAGGCGGCTCCAGCGGGTCAAGGGTTAGCTCAATCAATGCGTTCCCTAACCCTTGAAGTGCAACTTGCCGAAAAAAAATGTGAGCAAAAGACTCTCGAGCTGACCAAGAAAATTTTCGCTCAGGTTGTTGTCTATCGCAAGAATCATGGAACGTTTCCAAATTCGGCGTCGGACTTAAATGCTGAAGATCCTTCATCGCAACTACCTCCATCAAATCCATTCTGCGATCCTACCGATGTCTCCGCAGTTGTGCGCAAAGAGATGCAATCAAGCGCCGGTCCAAAACCGCCCGAAAAATCTGAGATGCTTTTCGAGCAAGATGCACGCGTGACTGGCAGTTTGATTATGACTTTGGGCAAGGTCAAACTGATTCCGGAAATCAAGGCTCCGGGCAGCATTATCATCAAATACAATGGAGACTATTATCTCGCTGTATGGTGCACCGGATTTTACGGAAAGCCAATCTTAGACGAGAAAACCGGCTTAGCTAAAGTGTTCTTCAAAGATTTTTCGATGGTCGAATAGGTGTCAAAACTCGCTCTGGCTTAAAAATCGCAGCGAGAATTATTTTTGCTATTCGCACCTGACTGCCAACAAGGGCTTCGACTGATAGATGCTGTTTCTCGCTTACTTTGCAGCAGCCATTGCAGCATTCATGAACTGGATAAACATTTGGAGTCAAATTACTAGTCTGCATAAGCACCTCGGGTCACTAAAAACAGACTAACGGCGAAGGCGTCGCAAATCACTGTTCAATTGAACAGTGTCGCAAAATTGGCGCCATTTACTCAGGAGCTTTTCCCAATGTATCTCGCCCGCGGACGAATAACACCGCCGTACATACGCTGCTCAATGGCGTGAGCAATCCAGCCTGACGACCGACTTACTGCAAATATGGTCGACCCCGCACCGGCGGGCAGCGCCAACGCATACGATATTGCCGCCAAGCCTACATCTAAATTAGGCTCAAGACCAAGCTGGTCACGAACACAATCTACTATTTCCAGCAGACGTTTTAAATGCGTATTCTTGCTGGAAACAGCTTGAGCTGCGCTAATTAAAATCTTGGCGCGAGGATCGCCTTCTTCATATAGGTCGGTGCCAAATCCAGGTAGTGACTCGAATTGCCGAAGATAATCTTTGAGCCATGCAGTTGCAGTTTTAAATTTCAAAGAAGTGGTGACAATATCTTCAGCGCGACGACTGGCAGAACCATGCATGCTGCCACTGAATGCACCCAACGCGGATTCCACACATGAATAGAGCGAAGCATCGCAAGAAGCGGCTATACGAGCGGCGAGAGCCGAGGCATTCAATTCGTGATCAGCGCACAATACCAATGCCGAATTAATTGCTTGCGCTTTTTCTTTTGACTTATTTCCAGACAATGCAGCAAGCAAAGTTTGCGCAATCGGAAAAGGACCATCAGCAATGAATTTGTCCCGCTTGTTTGGCAAACCCACAACCATAGCCATTGTCACGATCAAACGGCGCGCAGTATCAAAAACATCGGAAGACAAAAGCTTACGCGAAACAGGGTCATCCATTTCGGCAGTCACCAACATCAGCTTCAACAGATCGAGAAAATCGGCATCGCGCGATGCCAGAAGTTTCAACTCTTTCGGCAAAGGTAATGGCTTAATTCTCTTCCATTGAACGGGGTTTCCACCCGCCTCCCAAAGCAAGTCCACCACTTCCTCGAAAGGCTTGTCCGCCCGTGCCAAATCAATAGCACTCTGCCCACGATAACGATGCCCGTCTTCGCGAATTTCAGTGATAGCTGACTTAATTACGGGTCCGGTCCAAACTGCAGCCTCTTGTTCTTTCGGCGACTTAAAACCACGCGAAGCTTGCCGCAAGCGAATTAAATCACTCATCCTATACGAGCGCTCCCTGGCGTTTTCCCCAGGTTGGCTCTCAATCATGCCGCGGCTCGCATAGGCGTATAGCGTCGCCGATTTTACACCGAGAAACTCAGCGGCCTGACTGCCGGAAAGTAATTTTTCCTCGTCAGTCACGTTTTGCGCGTCCTAATTTTTGGGGTAAGAACCCGTGTACTTCGAACCTGGGCGGATCAATCGGCCTTTGGCGCGTTGTTCGGCAACGTGTGCAAACCAGCCTGCAGCGCGACCAACAGCGAATGTTGCGGAGAACAAATCGCCAGGCACTTTCAGCGCATCCAACAAAACAGCCGTGTAGAATTCGACATTTGCTTTCAAAGGACGCTCTGGGTGACGCTCAGCGAGAATGCGCTCGCAAGTGCGTTCGACAGCACGAGCCAATTCTAAGCGTGAAGCTTTCAAGCCAGCTTTCTCGAGGTGGCTGATTGCCTTCTCGAAAACGGCAGCGCGTGGGTCGCGAACTTTATAGATACGGTGTCCCATTCCCATAATGCGTTTTCCGCTGTTAAGCTCATCGTTGACCCATTTTTCAGCGTTTTCTGGGGAGCCAATTTCGCTGAGCATCTCGAGAACAGGTCCCGGCGCTCCGCCATGTAATGGTCCCTTCAATGCGCCGATGGCTGCAACGATGCAGCTGACGTTGTCTGATTCGGTTGACGCGACGACTCTTGCGGTGAAGGTCGAGGCGTTCATGCCATGATCCGAAACCGTCGTCAAGTATGTGTCCATACCGGCGATTTCTGCAGCCGTAGGAGTTTCGTCGCGAATCAATCTGAGGTAGTCAGCTGAATGTGTGAGCGTTGGATCTGGAGCAATTAATTTCTTGCCTTGGGTCAGGCGCGAAAAGCTTGCTGTGAAAACGCCGACAGCAGCTGTGATGCGGGCGAATTCTTGGCTGTCGCTTTGCGTGCCACTGACGAGCAAACTGGTCGCTGTGCGCAGTGCATCCATCGGATGTTCGCGATTAAGCAAGGGCAAAATGTCTTTGTGTGCTTCAAAAGCCTCGACGCGAGCCTGTCCAAATTGCTTTTGCAATTCTTCGGCTGTCGCACCACCCGGCCAGAGCAGGGCACAGGTTTGTTCAAAGGTGGATGCAAAACCGAGGTCTTCGACGTCACGACCTTTGATAATCAGCTGGCCACGTTGACCATCAACTTCTGAAATGTCTGTCTCTGCGACGACTATACCGTCGAGACCATTGCTGATAACAGCCGATTCCACCATGGAAGACCCCCTTAGCATCGGGACGAAATTATATGTATTGATCTACACCTATCAATATATCAAGTAATCGCGAAATCTGTTTCAAAATCCGAACCTTCCCATTATTTAAGGCTAGACAGGTTTTCGAGTGGAAAGATGAACAAATAAAGCATTGATAAATGGCGATCAATATATCAATATATTGGGACGAAACGGATTTCGCTCGGCGATTCAAATAAATCAGGCGCGATTTCTACTTCGAAAAATTTGACCGAACGTCCTTCGCTAAAAGGACTTAACAACGAAACCCCCAACGCAAGAACCGCCTCGAAAAGAACGAAAGTTCAGATCAGGCGGTTCTTTCGCTGGCATAAATACGAGTTGTAAGGAAGGGAGGCAAAGCCCTGTTATGCGCAGCTAATGCTGCTACCGTGGCCAACAATACGCAGGTCATCTGCGCGCGAATCCGCCACCTGGCACCTTCGCGAATATCTACTGAGGTGATTTATGTTGTTTAAAAAGCAAAGGTTTGCCGGTATCTTCGCACTTTCAGTCACAGTTGGCGCAGCATCCTACTTTCCTCATGCTGCAAATGCACAGGGAATTATTGACCGCATCGAAGCCCGTCGCGAAGCAAGAGAGCAAGCACAAAATTCTCAACAAGCGACGCAATCCTCACAGCAATCTCCAATGTCAAAAGCTGCTAAAGCTTCTGCCCCAGAAGTTTCAATGGTGACCTTGCACGTAAAACCTAGCCCGAAAGGTGAGTTAGTCATTACTCCTAAAGGCATACCGGTTCCGTTACCTGGTGCGGGAGTCAATGGTTCTGTGGTCCAAGTCTACATTGGCTCGAACGGCGGCTATTGGTACGTAGACAAAAACAAACAGCAAGTCGATCTCACGACTGCGGTCCAAATGATGCAAGGCAATGCTGCACTTTCTCAGCAAATGCCAATTGCTCAAATACCGCAATATGCTCCGCAACCCATTTATCAAACGAACAATTACGCACAATCATCCGGCGTCGCGCCTGGCGCAACAATGGCAGCTGCCGAGCTCGGTGCAATGGCTGGATCGGCTCTTGCCTCACCGTCTGCATGGGGAACAGTTCCCTATGGAACACCAATTCACTACAACGCTGCCGCATTGCCCTATTACAATCAAGGCGGCAAGGCAGTCTACATTAACAACTCCACTGACGCCACTGTAAATAGCTATCACGCGGCTTCTATGAACCAGCAACAAAGCTATTACGCAAAAGAAGTCGCAGCACAAGGGACAAACTGGAGAGCGTGGCAGCAACCAATCACAAATAATCCTTTTGTGAGCTCGGTCTACCAGGAGCCAAGATATGGCGCGGCCGCTGGTGCTACCGCTGCTCATTACGGCGCGGTACAAGGACAGCAAGATGCGCGTTATGGTGCCGCCGCTGGTGCCACGGCAGCTCATTATGGCGCAGAGCAAGGACAACAAGACGAAAGATATGGTGCTGCAGCGGGTGCATCAGCAGCACACTATGGCGCTCAACAAGGACAAGAAGACGAAAAGAAAGGCGCAGCAGCCGGTGCTTCAGCAGCGCATTACGGAGCCAATCAGGGAGAGCAATCGGAGCAAAACGGCAGAGAAGCCGGAGCCGCAGCGGCTCG
>JACMKL010000151.1 GCA_014380105.1 Candidatus Melainabacteria bacterium | reverse complement strand
GACCAGCCGGGGCTGCGTCCGGCTCCGTATCTGGCGTCGAGGGGACTGAAGTGGATTCAGCATTATGATAAGCCCGGTTTAACAGACAAACAATTGAAGGATTATTTGCGCAAATCTTATGACTTAGTCTTAGCAGGAATATCTAAGAAGAAGCGCAAGGAGCTGGGCTTGCTACCTCCTTCACCATAATATGCTAATTTTTTGTACTACCTCTTGAGTGCATCGCGTTAAGGACGCATTTGTGTTCTGAAAAATTTGCTCGAATGCACATCATCGATTGACGAAAGTGAGCCAGATTGCCGCGGCATTGGAAGTGAAATAATGGTCTCTACCTTCGAAGCCGTAAATGACTCCAGTGATAGCCCACAATCCGGCTAGTGCTATTGCGGTGTGAAGCATGGTTATTCGCTTAAAACATAGTGACCAGAGAAGTACTAAAGTTGACAGTGTCGTTGCGATAGGTAGTGCGGAAATCGCGGGCTGTTGGGTTTCTACAATTGTTTGACTTTCCGAATATTGCCCAGAAACTCCATATCTTGGGTCCAGTGGTGCGCCCACAATACCTTGGGCGCTGGCATCGCTGATTAGACCAAGCCACACACATGCTAAACAGACTGCGATAGCAACTTTCTTAACGCGGTCTCTTATTTTTCGCAAACCAACAGGACAGTTGTCTGTAATGATTGTGCCGTCTTTCCGTCTGTATAATTTCAGGCAAAGTCGCCCTTCGCTTGTCGTGATGAGCTTTCTGGCATCACGCGACGACATCGAAGAAATGTTGTAGACATTCAACTTGCAATCGCCGCAAAAACGTTTGCTGTCGTCGCCTTTCATTTTGTCCCAATCTGCGTCGCATGGTGCAGCGATATAAATCTTGTCTAGGACATCGTTTTCGCAATGAACTGCTTCACTTGCCGGACGGTCAGGATATTTCGAGGGATGTTCATTAATTTCAAATGCTTTCATGACGCGCCTGCCTTCTGGTGAGTAATTCAGTAAGAACAGGTCGAGCACTACTTATAGTGCCGTGAATATTTAAATCTTAGTCTTGTGGCTTATGCGTGTCACTGGTGTAAACACGGATGAGACTGCGTATTGTTAGCTATTTTGCCGTGAATGCCGCCATTGCTACTCCCGTGAAAAACCACGTAACCATTAAGGCGAGAGCAATCTGACTGAGGCTCGCTCTTTTGATTTTGCACAAAATGCCAAATGCCGCTGCGGAGACTGTAATTCCTGCGGTCATTATGATGGTCTGCAATGGTGTATACGCTGGTATTGGTTCGACACGCACAGTTGGAGCTGTTCCCATCACGATATCTGACTGGGCATTTGCACTGCTTATAAGCCCGAGCCAGCAAAGTGACACCATAACTGCTACTGCAATTTTTCTGTATTGATCTCGAATTTTTCTCAATCCGACTGGACAATTATCTGTAATGACTGTGCCGTCTTTTCGGCGATAAAGTCTGAGGCAAACGCTCTGTTCGGACGACGTAATGAGCGCAATAGCGTCCTTCTCGCTCATCGATGAAATGTCGTAGACATTGAGCTTGCAGTCACCACAAAAACGCTTACAGTCATCTCCCGTCATCGCATTCCAGTCCGCGGGGCATGGTGCAGCGATTTGAATATTTTGGAGTAAATCAGTTTGTTTGCTGGACGGCGAGCAGATGCGCATGATTTTGTACTCGCAGGGAGAAATTAGTAACGGCGGGAAGCCGTATTACTAACCTACTTAAAGGCAAGCGCATTGTGACTGGTGAAAACACTGAATCTAGATCAGAAATTCTGCCTGGGTTTGCTTAAGTCAGCAGATTTAGAAAGTACCGTCGAATCGTGGCTTACGATTTGGTCTGCAAGGCAATTACATGCCGTTTGAAATCCTTTCATTGCGGCGAGAATTCCGAATACAGTCGTAGACATCATTAACCATTGTGGGCATTCCATTGAAAAGTACCTGGAAGGTAACACTTTGATCCTAGTCAAGATATGTTTTCGGTGTGCAAATATTTGCGTCTACCGTATAAATTTTTCGTCAAAACCGCTATTTGCCGATTCGGACGATCATCTCATCTGGTCCAGCGAGGTTGAGGCGCTCACGAGCGAGCCGCTCGATGCCGTCAGAAGAGCGATAACTGGACAAACCTTCTCGGAGTTCCTTATTGACCTCTTGAGCCTGCTGTTGCCCTTGCTTGAGTCCAGCTTCTTGTTGGTGGAGAAACATCTGACGCTCGACGCTGCCGTATATCGAACGACCGGCCTGATACATAGCCAAAAGTGTGACTGACGCGATCAATCCTTCGCGAATTAGCTTTTGTCTCTGTTTTTTCTCTTGCATGGCGCGCGTCTCCTGGAAAAGAAGTTTAGCAGCTTAGTCAAGCAGCAAACAGTTAAGCGATTTAAGGGAGTCTAAAAAGATGAGTGAGAGCCAGCCGCGACCGCTGGTTCTGGTTGATTGAGCTCCAGCAATACTGACCTGGCGTACTTTTCAAACTCGGTCATTATGGTTTTAACGCGAGTTTCATCCGAACTTTCATAGCTGAGGCGCATGAGAGGTTCTGTGCCAGAAGGGCGGATCAAAATCCAGGTAAAGTCGTCCAAGTAAAGCTTCAGTCCGTCCGATCTGCCAACCTTCACTACTTTCTCGCCGGCAATGCTCACTGGAGGTGACGCTTTTAAACGCTCCATTAGTGCCTTTTGAGCGCTTTGTGGAATGTGCAGGTCTCCTCGTCTTGCATAAAAATCCGACCCGACTTCGTCAACGACCATTTTCCAAATTTGCGAAAGTGGCTTTTTCTCGTATTCCATCATCTCGAGAACCAGCAAGTTAGCCAATATACCGTCTTTCTCGGGAATATGTCCTTTGACAGAAACACCTCCAGATTCTTCGCCGCCAATCAAGACGTCCTTCTGGCGCATCACTTCGCCTATCCACTTGAAGCCGACTGGGGTTTCGATTAGTTCAAGCCCGTACAGCTTTGCTTGTCTGTCTAGTAAATGAGTCGTTCCAACATTGCGAACGATCGCCCCACTCATGCCATGATTTTTGACGAGGTGTCGCGTAAGTAAGCAAAGGAGCTGGTTTGCCGATAGAAATGTGCCGGTCTCATCAATCACTCCAAATCGATCGGCATCACCGTCGGTGGCAATTCCAACGTCCAACTTTTCTCTTTTGATAAGCTGTGAAAGTTCTGTCAAAAATTCAGCCTTTGGCTCAGGCATACCTCCACCAAAGAGCGGATCGCGATGATCATGCAGAACGTGCAGTGGTAATCCGGCTTCAATAATAAGTTTGTCTAAGTAACCGCGGCTGGTGCTAAAAAGTGCATCGTAACCAACTTTGATTTTTGATGCGCCCAATTTTTCCAGGTCGACGAATTTTCTGATTGCATCAAGATAAACAGGCATAGGGTCGAATCTTGCGACTTTGCCTTTGTCGAATAGGTAGTCTTTTGGCAGAGCATCAAGATGCTCGGTGATTTTGTTTGTAATATCGTTTGTTGCAGGTCCACCATAATGAGGAATGTATTTTATGCCGCAGTATTCAGGTGGATTGTGGCTGGCAGTGAATTGTATAGCGCCTGCGGTTGGCTCGTTTTGCGCCGCATAAGCGATGCATGGTGTAGGCACGTCGCGATCGACAAGGCGAACTGAAAGACCCATGCTGATCAAAATTTGTCCGGCGCGCTCAGCAAATTTGTCGGCTAAAAATCGGGTGTCATATCCAATCAAAACTGGCTTGTGAAGGGCTTTAGACTTTTCATCAAGATCATATTCCTTCTTGATGTATAAACCGACTGCATAGGCAACTCGTTCTACATTCTCAAAGGTAAACTGTTCGGCGATGATTGCTCTCCAACCATCTGTCCCGAACTTGATTTTGTCGGACATTTACTAACCACTCCCTGACTGCAATAATTCCAGGTATTCGCGAACCGCCTGCCATGCGGTTCCTGCTTGCCACCTGTTTCTGTATTCTTTTTCGACCGCGCGACTGGCTGGTGGCCAAACGCGGCAAGGTCTCAATTCTTCAATGGATTCTTCGGAGTCGAATTGGGTGCATGAACCGTCACGTCCGTAGAGTCTGATTTCTTCTTTGACTACTTTATGTGCGCCGCTTTCTCCGTCGGGGGTCATGCTTTGAAAGCGAGTAACCATTCTGAATCCGTCGTATGCAAAAACAGCTGTGAGTGCCTTCCACTGCCCATCTTCATCAACCATCTGGCGTCGCTCGACGTGGAAGCCGCGCGCTAAATCGATGCTCCAGAATTGACCGTCTTTGCGAACAATCGATAAACGACCGACGCGGTCAATCGCCATTGATTCACCGGCAGCCCGCACGCGACCTTCCGGATCGTGGACAACAACGCCCTGTTTATCGGATTCTCCGTAGGACTGAATGTTGCCATCTTGATCTGTACGAACAAAGAAACGCAAGTGACCGCTTTCGTCGTAGCGAGTGCGCAAGACCGGACCAAGCGGCGACCTGACTTCAATGACTCGACCCAGCGAGTCTTTTACGATCTGTGCGCCATTTTCCAAACTTTCCATTCTGCGACCGGCTGCCAGCATTTCCATCTTTGGTGTTTCGTCCTGATGACCGCGTGATAGTGCCGGTCTTTGACGTGAAGATGAATTCAATTGATGCGGTTGTGTGTCGTTTGGAGCAAATGACATTGTGGCATCGGACAAGTTTTGCATCAGTCGACCAGCTTGCCTCGCTTGTTCGGATTGCGCTTCAATAGCTGCATTAGCATCCGATTCTATGAGGGCAACAGTCTCGATTTCTTCGTCCTGCTCGATTCCATAATAGTTGATTGTGTCATCATATGTGGTGGCATCACCAGCGCGTTCTTCTCCGGTGTTTAGCCAGGAATCCAATAGTGCATAACTGGATGGTCCAACTGAAACGCCTGGACGGGCGCAGGGTGGAATGTTGTTGATTGCTTGCGCTGACCGCTCTATACCACCGGCTTCTTTAGTAAGAAGGTCAGCCAGACCTTGAAGCGCACCTTCAGCCAGGGAAAAATTCTGACGCACCGTGACAGCCGGTTTCTGGGTAGTCGCCGAAGACCACTGATCAGGAACCTGGGTGGGACGTTGCGGTGGAACAATCACTTCAGGGGCGCGTACTTTGGCAAATCCAGGTAGATTTTCCGACTGTAAGATCTCTTTGCCGTAATTAGCCGCGGCTTCTGACAAATAATTGAGGAGTGCGATTGATTCGGGGCAGTCCGGAGCGGCTGCCAATCTTGGTCGCTCGACGCTGAGGTTGGAACTGGCCTGGCATGGCGAGGAATTTTTAGTGGAAGAATTTGTCGGAGAAGCGTGCGTGCGCGAAGAATAGCGTCCTTTCGAACGACCCATTATTCTGAGTTGGTGGCGGGGAAAGCCAGTGAACTCCACGTTTACGCCCTCGGCGAGGCCTATATAGTACATGACAAACTCTTTTTGATCATGTTAACGCTAACTAAGAAAGCATATCTGAGTTTCAATGAAACTCAGGTATAGCGGGCGATTCGCTCCGTCGCCCTGGTTGGTAGTCAAGTGGGGCTGGGAAGATTTTGTGTGTATACAAGGTGGCTTGTGGTATCGAATACGGTGCTTCTTTCTGCGCGTTTGAATGATAGTTTTGTAAGTAATGGTCCAACTGGAACTTATAGCTCTCTGCGCCAGTCCGCACTGTCAACAATGGGTGACAATTATGTCTTTTAACTCTGATGAAATCCGCCGTCAAATGTCGTCTCCGCAGACCGGCAAGATACTGCCCTTGAGCACCAAACCCAGAGAGCGTGTCACCTACACGACTGAGAATTATGGACTTAATCTTCAGCTGATTCAAAATCTCCAGAAGCAGGTGGAGGATCTTCAAAAGGTCCTCAAATCAAGCTCATCCAAGTACAAAGACGTCATCTACAGGTTAGAAGCCGAAAGCGACTTAAGATGGTGTGAGACCTGCGACAGCATTATCGAGTTGGGTGGATGTTGTGAGTGCCAAGACGAAGACGAGACCGGCCTGACGAACTCTGAGCGCAATTTTTAAAGCTGTCTCGAAATTTGGCTCTAGATGAGACTTTTATCCGTGGGCAAGAGCCGACGCTTTGGAATCATGCGGATTTACGTGTATTTGGACGCGAGTGCCTTTGCGGTAGCCTTCCAGAAAGTTGAGTGCTTCCATTTGAGTATTGAAGGCGCGCAACTGAGAAGTGCCCACGTGAGTGGCGTGATTGACGACGTATAAGTATTCAACGACCGGAACGTACTCTGTGTAGCTCGAGTATCTGCCGCTCTGCCGACGCTGCTGAGTGAGCTCTGTCCTGACAATTTTTCCGGTTACCTCTGGCCAGCGTTGGCTGATTTTGTCGCTGAAATACTGATAGCCAATAAAAACCAGGAAGCCCAAGAAAATCAATCCACCTAATCCACCGAATCCGCTTCGGTCGTGAGTGCAATAGTTCATTTTCTGAATTTTCCGCCTATGGCTAGAGTAAAAGCTGGTTGTTTCGGCACCTGCGCCGGAAACAAGACCATTCTAGCGGTTTCTGCTTGG
>JACMKL010000150.1 GCA_014380105.1 Candidatus Melainabacteria bacterium | reverse complement strand
GTGATCATGGCGCCGAGCTTCGTCAACATCGGAGCCTATGTAGATGAAGGCTCCATGGTCGATTCATTGGTCTTAGTCGGCTCGTGCGCGCAGGTTGGGAAAAACGTTCACCTTGGCGCAGGCACCGTGATCGGTGGCGTGCTGGAACCGCCAAACAGCACTCCAGTCATCATTGAAGATGGTGCATTCGTTGGCGGCAGTTGTGGAATTTATGAAGGCGTCGTCGTCGAAGCAAATGCCGTAATTGGCGCTGGCACGATTATCACCGGTCGCACACCGATTATTGATGTCGAGACTGGCGAAGAATACTTCGGTCGCGTTCCAGAGAATGCAGTCGTTGTGCCCGGCGGACGCGTGAAAAAAGTCGGCAACAGCGAGATCATCTTGCAAACCCCGCTAATTATCAAACGCAGAGATCCGCAAGTTAGCGCCAAACTCGCAATGGAAGATTCACTGCGCGTTTTTGAGTAAAAAATTCCGCTCAACATTAATTCGGGTCGAACAGCCTGTCAAACATTGACCTTGCAGCCTTCAAAAGATAGGGTGCAATTATCTCTTAATTATTCACGCATACAAAAACCGGACCAAGGCATCTAACCCAAAACCCTAAGCCCACAGACCCTATGAGCAGTCGAAAGCGTTCCTTCGAACGTTAGCTCAAATAGGGTCTGTTTTCGTATGCAAACCCAAACAGGGTATTCCGCCCGCACTTGTTTCTCGCTGAGACAAGTTCGGACCTAATGCCCGCAACCTTAACGCTCCCAAATCGACCGGGTGCGCGTGGAGACCTAGTTATGAAAACGCACAAGCTCATTGCTACCGCAATGACTGCGTTTCTCGTTGCTTTTGGACTTTGCGTTGGTAGCGGCCATGCCGACCAACTCAGTCCTACGCGAGAAACAACTGCAGTCGAACCTGTTCCTGCCCCTGCTCCGACTCCTGTAGCAGCTCCGGCAATCGTCGTTGTCCCCGCTGTCCAGCAGATTTCGTTTGAGGAATATTACAAACAAGTCTGGAAGACCGCCAAAGACAACTTCCTCTATCAGGATCGCCTCACCAATTTCGACCAGTGGGAACACAAGTTTGACGGCAAACTTCTCACTCAGGCGGATGCGGAAAAAGCGATCAACGAAATGCTCGATTCGATGGCCGATGGCTACAGCTACTTCCGCAATAACGCGCGGACGCAGACTCAAGCCACCAAAGCCGCCAGCACCAATGTGGTGTCCTACCGCATGATTGGCACTATCGGCTACATCAAGATCGAAACGTTCGGGTCGAACAACGCTGCCTCCGAAACGGAAGCTGCGCTCAACGCTCTGAACAAAGCTGGTGCCAAATCCTACATTCTCGACTTGCGCGATAACGGCGGTGGATACGTCCATCAAGCCTTCAGCATCGCTGCCATGTTCTTGAATGAAGGCGCATATGCATCGGCGAAAGGCACCAGGAACGGTAAGCCTTATCTCTGGGAATTGACCATCACGAAGACTGGGCTTGAGGAAAAGGAAGGCGGGTCGGTGACTGCAACCCATAACCGGGTCGCAAACCTGACCGGCCAAAAGCCTGTCATCATGCTCGTCAACGGTGGTTCTGCGTCGGCGTCTGAAATGTTGGCTGGAGCACTGCGCGACCATGGTCGGGCAACTCTCATCGGCACCAAGACTTTCGGCAAAGGCATCTCTCAGTTGAACCTCGATCTGCCGTTCTCGACGTCGATGCAAATCACGTTCGCCAAGCTCTATCACCCGAAAGGTACGACCGTTCACGGAGTTGGAATGAACCCTGACGAAGTAGTTGCAGTCGTTGCTAACGCGGACGCACAGCTGACCAAAGCCCTTGAACTGGCTGCAGGTAAAAAGGCTGCTCGCCCATGAATAGTGCTGACGCGAATGACCAAAAACGAATCCAGAGAGGATAGGCAAAACCACCCGGTTTGAGCTGATTACCTCTCTGGATTTTTTCGGCGCCTGTTGTACTACGCGCTATAATAAACACAGAGACAATCCCACCCAAAATTATTAAAATTGACGCTATATATTCGTGTCAACTAATGTCACTTATTCCAGACGACTGACTCTCCCTGCCAAAAGACATCATTTTGGCGAATCAGCGCTGTTAAATAAAAGCGACTTAATAAATTACAGACGACCGGTCTATTGTACAATTTCTTGCTAGGATCAGCCGAGACTTGATCGTGACGCTGTAAGAAAGGATAAAAAAGTGACCACAGAAATTTTGACCAGTTCATTAACTGAAGCTTTAACTTGGCGCTATGCCACAAAACAATTTGACTCGCAAAAGAAAATTACCGAAAGTGATTGGCAAATTCTAGAAAAGGCACTGCTATTGACGCCATCTAGTTTCGGCTTGCAGCCATATAAATTCATCGTCGTCACGGATCAAAGCATTAAAGATCAGTTGACTCCCGTCTGCTGGAATCAAGCTCAAGTTTCGCAATGCTCGCACTTTGTCGTCTTCGCCCGCAAAAGTGAAGTGACACTAGAGACAGTGGCAGAATATGTTGAATTGATAGCCGCTATTCGCGAAGTGCCCGTTGAATCGCTAAAGTATCTTCATGATATGATGAACGGCTTCGTTTCAGGATCTACACCTGAAAAATTAGCTGAATGGGCGGCCAGACAAGCTTATATTGCTCTCGGTAATCTAATGACAGCCGCAGCCATTCTTAAAATAGATAACTGTCCTATGGAAGGCATTAGCGCGCCAGACGTTGATCGTATTTTGAATTTGCATGCACAGGGTTGCCACAGTG
This sequence comes from Candidatus Melainabacteria bacterium, assembly GCA_014380105.1. GTDB lineage: Bacteria > Cyanobacteriota > Vampirovibrionia > Obscuribacterales > Obscuribacteraceae > QKMZ01. The sequence goes on along the minus strand of JACMKL010000150.1, from coordinate 7,809 downwards.
TTGTTGCTTGCGCTCTAGGATATAGAGCAGTTGAAGACAAATATGCAGGACTGAAAAAGGTTCGTTTTCCAAGAGAAGAATTGTTCATCGAAGTCTAATTTTTCGTTTTAAAATTTGAGATGACCATTGCTCGTAAAACATTTCCGCTCTGTCCAATTGAACGGACAATCGCTGTACTGTCTGGCCGGTGGAAGGCTGCGGTAGTATGGAAATTGCTCTCTGGAGACAAACGATATTCGGACCTGATTGGCCTTTTACCGGGCATATCCGAACGAGTTCTTACCCAAGCCTTGCGTGAACTGGCAGAAGACGGTGTGATTCAAAAAGTTGATGAGCAATGGCATTTAACAGAGCTCGGCTCTGCGCTCATACCTGTTCTAAGTGACATGTTTGCCTGGGGCTCACAGCATGCGAGTGAGTTGCCGCTGCGTTAGCTATAACAACTATTCTTGGTCAGCTAAATAGGTCAAAAACACACTTCAAAAGCGATTTGGGAACGGAGATATTCCTCCGTGGATTTGATTTACAAGTAGGAGCATAATTTTGCTCCCAGAAAAAAGGTTGAATCTATGACCAAGACAAATACGTACCTCATTACAGGGGCCGGACGTGACATCGGCCGTGCCATTGCTGAAGAACTTGCAACACCGGAAAGTTTTGCCATAATTCATTGCAATTCCAGCAAAGAAGGTGCAGAAGAAACCCTCGCCATGGTCCGTGCGAAAGGGGGCGACGGTGCAGTTGTGCTCGCTGATTTTACGAATTTAGATGGATTTGAAATATTGGCTAACTCTGTTAAAGAATTGCTCGAAGGTCGCAAGCTAAATAACTTGATCCACAATGCAGCCTTTACTTCTGCATCTCCCGCTGGTGAATTAAACCTTGTCGCTCTGGACAATGTACTGAAAGTAAACGTGCTAACGCCCTACTTGCTCACAGACGCGCTCTCACCAGTCCTCGCAGACGGTGGCTCTATTGTTGCAATTACGATAGCTGCAACTCAGAAAGTATTTTCACCGGAGTTCGGTTTCTTTTGCGCGAGCAAAGCCGCCGTTGATACTCTCGTCAGAAACTGGGCAATACAATTCGCACCCCGCAGGATTCGCGCCAACGCAGTCGCTCCGGGAGTTGTGGAGGTCAATTTCCGCGCCGATTTATTGAAGAACGCCGAATTTCGAACGCGACTCGAATCTGAAACTGCAATGGGCCGTCCTGGCACAGTAACTGATATCGCCAATGTGGTGCATTTCCTCGCATCAAACAAGAGTGGATGGATCACCGGCCAAGTCATCGACAGTTCTGGAGGCTGGAAACTATAGTCCGGTTATCTGAATGACCTAAAAAATTAATTGCCAATTACAGATAGGAGCCATATTCATGAGAGTTATCGAAGTACAAAATTACGGCGGTCCAGATGTGCTTAAAGAGGCAGAGAGGGAAAATACTAAGCCACTAGAGCAGCAAATCAAGATTGAAGTGAAAGCTGCCGGAATAAATTTTGCTGATCTTATGGCTCGCGCAGGACTTTATCCAGGTGGTCCAAAACCACCATTTGTACCAGGTTTCGAAGTTGCAGGCATAGTAACGGAACTCGGGGCAGAGGTTAGTAAGTTTAAAGTGGGCGAAAGAGTAATGGGACTGTTATTTAATTACGGGGGCTACGCGTCGAGCGCCATACTTGAGGCAGACACTGTAATAAGTTTGCCTGACAAACTAGGTTTTGCAGAGGCTACTGCTCTTCTAGTTCAGGGGCTCACAGCGCTATTTTTGTTGGAAGAAGCCGGTTCAAGCAACGGGAAATCGATACTGATACCTGGCGCCGCCGGTGGTGTTGGTTCCTTAGCTATTCAGCTGGCAAAAATCAAGGGAGCAAGTAAAATAATTGCGCTTGCTTCACCCAACAAACATGATCTAGTGAAGTCCTTAGGGGCGGACTTAGCAATAGATTACACAAAAGCCGGTTGGTCTAAAGTCGTACTTGAAAATACAGAAAGTAAGGGCGTTGATATATTCTTGGACTCACAAGGCGACTTTGAAGGTGAGGGCTTCGCCACTCTAGCGCCGGGTGCGCATTGGATGATTTATGGTGCCCAGGCAGCTTCTAATAAACCATTAGCTGGTGATAAGCTCTGGGCTCTTTTGGGTAAGAATCTCACCTTACGTGGATACTCACTTTACGGAAGTGCTCCACACTTCGCCAGAGGCTTAAAAGAACTGATTGAGCTTACTGTCACGAACAAACTCCGTATAAATGTACAAAGCTTCCCTCTGGAGGAAGCTGCAAAAGTGCATGCAGCCATTGCGGATCGCAAGACTACTGGCAAGGTAGTTCTCCTGCCATAACTTGATGGTATTGTTAGGTGCGAAAATAAACGGAAGAGGGTTAGAGAAAAGTGAATAATCCGTCAACAAAGCTTTTTCAAAATTTTAGCTTGAAAGAAATCGAATTGCCTAATCGCGTCGTTATGGCACCGATGACTCGATTGAGGGCTCACGATGACGGAACTCCATCGCTGCCTATGGCTGAATATTATGCACAACGTGCTTCAGCTGGATTGATCGTAACCGAGGCTACAATGGTAAGTCCTCTCAGTCATGGTTACATGAATGCTCCTGGGATATTCACCGAAAAACATACGGAAGGCTGGGCAATAGTTACTGAGAGAGTTCATGCAGAAAGAGGACGTATATTTTTGCAGTTGTGGCACTCTGGACGAGTATCACATCCAAATCTACTGGAAGGAAAGCAGCCAGTAGCGCCTTCCGCAATAGCTGGAATAGGCGCTCTTCACACTCCTTTAGGGAAAGAGGATTTGGTAATACCTCGTGAATTAGAAGTGCACGAGATAGCAGATGTAGTTGAGCAATTTCGCTCATCAGCGAGATTGGCTAAGGAAGCCAATTTTGATGGGGTTGAAATTCACGGTGCCTTTGGATATTTAATTGATCAATTCCTACAAGATATAAGCAACAAGCGCAAGGACCACTATGGTGGCTCGATCGCAAATAGAACCCGATTTTTGGAAGAAGTTGTAGAAGCAGTTTGCAGTGTCTATCCTGGAAAAACAGGTTTAAAGCTTTCTCCTTCAAATACATTTTACGGAATGGGCGATTCAAACCCTGAAGCGCTCTTTAAACATGTGCTGGAAAGAATGAATTCGGCAAATCTTGCATATGTTCATTTGATGGAACCTAATCCAGCAGACATAGCGGGCGGATCAACTATAAAAAATGTGGCAGAGACGTTTCGCCAAGCGTGCGAACACATACTAGTAACGAATGGAGGTTACGATAAGCTTCGAGCAGAAGGCATGTTGGAAAATAATTTAGCTGATCTGGTTTCGTTTGGACGTCCTTTCATTGGTAATCCAGACTTAGTTTACCGTTTAGCCAACGAACACGAGCTTATTGATGCTAATCCAAGTACTTACTATGGACGCGGACCTAATACAGTACAAGGTTACACTGATTTTCCTTTACACGCCGAGCTGGCTAATCTATGAAAATTCCGATTGAAAAAATTCTGGTTTCGGCAGTCGCACTAGTCACCATATTTGGTGCTTTTCTATTTGATTGGGATAAGACGCACATTTTCAATCCCAACTGGCCTCCACATGCAAAGTTTCATAACGGTCAAACAATGAGCATGGGAGTGGCTTTGGGATTGCTTACACTCTGGCTGGTTTGGAGAAAAGTGATTGTCAGCAAATTTGAGTTTAATCTCGCCTTGCTTATTGCTTCGCTGTATTGGATAACACAAGCTACTGCGCGCCTGTATCCGGGTACGGCATTTTTCGATCCGGACACAGTGAATTTGCCTCGGTCACACGTTTTCGGTTTACCTGTTCAAGTGGCTTTACAGATTGTTCTCTACACACTACTCGGAACCGCGTTCGCTATAAAATCACGCGAAAAAAGCCATAACGATTAACCGAATCGTACACTGAAATCAAATATCACTCATTGCTCAATCCAGCCCGCACTCCAGACAGAGTCATTGCAATCATATTGTCTGCATATTTGCGCAAAGTTGCTTCAGTGAATGACCCTGGAGCACGAGCTTTGAGTCTTTCGTATGGTGGAAACAGAGCCGCCAGAAGATAACAGACTAATTCTGCTTGGAAGAAATATTTGTCGGCAGATTTTGCTTTCGGGATTTCTTTATTACCTGCGGCTTTCTCAAGCAAAAATGCAATCTGCAAAAAGATTGCACTTTGAAAATTGATAATCTCAGCCAATATTGAAGGATTGGTAGAAGCAATTACTTCGGGGCTGTGTAGCTGACCGCTAGCAATTGACCAATAAGACATAACATGACCGTAGAGAAGCTCCTTAAGGGCATCCAGATAAGGAGCCTTAGCTTCTTTTACCAACTTATTAATGCGTTCCAGCTCACGGCTCGTGAATTGCTGAACAACAGCAACCAGAATTGCTTCCTTATTCTGAAATTCCAGGTAAACCGAACCCTTGCTTATAGATGCTCGGTCGGCGATGTCATCTACGGTTGTCTTCTCAAATCCGTAATATCCAAACAACCAGGTCCCAGCTTCCAGGATTTTTTCGCGTCTAGTTTGATTCATTCATTTTTGTCTCCTGACACATTTTACAATTAACGAATGGAGATTTGACTAAAAACATCTTTTAAGTCAAACTTTCATCAGTCAGTACATTTAAGTCGCTGCCAAATTTGGCAGCCGGAGGATCTATGTTGTTCAACAAATTAAGTAAAGGCATTAGCTTAGCCATCAGCCCAGTTCTGGCATGCGCCTTCGTTTTGGCATCGGTCGGTGAAGCCCAAGCAGGCTGCTCAGACAAAATTGCCGCAAAAGATGCTGGCAAAGCACAAGACTCAGCTCCAGGCGACATTATTGATACAGCAGTAGGAGCCGGCAAATTTACGACTTTGGCAAAAGCTCTTGGCGCGGCCGGTCTGGTCGAGACGCTCAAAGGCAAAGGACCATTCACAGTTTTTGCACCGGACGATGCTGCCTTCGCCAAAGTGCCAGCTGATGCCCTTAATGCCCTAATTGCAGATAAGGCAAAGCTGACAAAGGTGCTTACCTACCATGTAGTGAATGGCGAAGTGTTGGCCAAGAAAGTAGTAAAACTAAAATCAGCGAAGACTCTCGAGGGCTCAAGCGTTGCTATCAAGCAGGCTGATGGCGCTGTCATGGTCGACGATGCGAAAGTGACTGCTACCGATATTAAGTGTTCGAATGGCGTTATTCACGTAATCGATAAGGTATTGATGCCACAATAGGTTCTTTGCAGGGGCCGGTGGTGAAAACTACCGGCCTCAAAATCCCTTTTGAAGTAGCTGGAGAGTAAGAAATTGAAAATGAAGATGCTGCCTATGCTTCTGATTTGCTTATTGTCGGCTCCTAACGTCGCCGCCCAAGAGAGTGTTTTGAAAAATCACTTAATAATCGCTGATTCGAAAATTCACCCTCTCACAGGACACCCATCCGACCAGCCAAGAGTGCGCCTCGAGAAGCGTGGCGAACGTACATTTGTGGTCGGTTCTATTTTAATCAACGCACCAAGAGAAAAGGTTTGGGAAACTCTCGTTGACTATGACAAATCCCCGGAACTATTCAAGAACCTCAGCCTATGCAAAGTAATCGGCACAGAAGGCGAAGTTAAGTTGCTGAGGCAACTTGTAAAACCAGGTGGACCAATAAAATTTGACTACATCGTAAGGCTGACTGAAACTAAACCCAGCCTGATCAAGTGGTCCCGAAAGTCAGGTTCTTTCAAAGAAGTGATGGGAAGTTGGGAGCTTGAACCAATAGCGAAAAGCACTTCCACAACCGTGATCTACAGCATCCATCTAGATGGCGGATTTGCTTTGCCTCCTTGGCTCCTAGCCTCGCAAGTGAAGGGTTACTTACCAAAAATGTTGAATGCACTGAAGGCCAAAGTCGAATCAACTCATCAAGGGATGAAGTCATGATCGTCATACTGCGCATACTATATGCAGCTATTTTCGCGGTCATGATTGCAGTAACAGCTTGGGCCGCTACACAAGAAAATATTCTCAAGATACCACCAGTAGTGCTAAATGATGCCTGGTTTAAAGCAACACTGTTCGATGCCTATTTTGCCTTTCTCTCGTTTTATCTCTGGGTTTGTTACCGAGAAAAAACAAATCTGTGGAGAATCTTCTGGTTTTTCGCGATCGTCTTTTTGGGCAATATCGCCATGTCCGTCTATGTATTGATCGCGCTACATCGCCTCAAGCCTGGAGACGGAGCTGCTCAGCTCTTCGCAAGACCTTAAGAACTACCCAACCTTGTCATTCATTGATCCCGCCCGCCCGGGATGATATAAAACCCGAAATCCCGGGGATATCCGGTTATGAGCAGGCAGTTCCGGAATCCCGAGATCGGTTAGTTGGTCAAAGAGGCGAGACAATCTTGGCTGTAGCAACACAAAACAAAAAGGTTCAGAAGCAAGCCACTTTCTTTGGACTTTCGGAGGAGCATTCCTCCGACGAGACGTCCCAAGCGGTGATCATCTCGGCGCCCTACGAAAATACCTCCAGCTATGGACGCGGCTCCAAAAACGGACCAAAAGCAATTTTAGACGCGAGCCAGCAGGTCGAACACTTCGACGAAGAACTCTGGTGCGAACCATTCCGAGTCGGCATTGCAACTGCGACAGAAATAAAATGCGCTGCTGCGACAGCGGAGACTGAAAATCCATTCAGCGAATTGACAGATGCTGTCCGCCATCAGCTCAACCGAGGCAAATTCCCGATCGTTCTCGGCGGTGAGCATTCAATCTCGATCGGACCTGTGCGCGCGTGCGTGGAAAAGTTTCCCGACCTTTCAATTCTTCAAGTCAACGCCCACGCCGCCATGCGCCAATCACGCGACGGCAATCCGTACTGCCAATCTGCAATTAGCTACAACCTCTACAAGCTCATGCCAAAACCCGCGATGGCAACAGTTGGCGTGCGCAGCATCAGCGCAGAAGAAGTCGAATGGCTTGAGAAAGAAGAGCCAAACATCAACCTTTACTGGGCGCGTCAGTACAAGACCTGGAATTTCGGCGACATCGTCAACACGCTATCCGACAATGTCTATCTCACAATTGATGTCGACGGTTTGGACTCGTCAATTATGCCCGCCACAGGGACGCCTGAGCCGGGAGGAATGTCCTGGTATCACCTGATGGATTTGATCAAAACTTTGTGCGTGCGCAAAAATGTTGTTGGCGCAGACATCGTCGAGCTCTCACCAATACCAAAAATGCATGCGCCCGATTTCCTGGTCGCCAAATTGCTCTATAAGCTCATCGGCTACAGATTCGCGCTTGAGCTCGGCGTTACCAAAAAGTATCTCTAAATCAAAAGGACCGATTGCTCGGTCCTTTTGGAAAAATTACCTGATCACCCCAATCAGGTTGTCTATCTTCGGAGTTGAGTGGTTTCCCACTCTGGTTCTGAAACTTAAATCTAACGACACCCCTTCGTCATGACTTTCGTTTTTCGAACCATCCTCCGTCCTTCGACATACGCATCTATACTCGACTCAAAATTCCTGGACAGCATTTGACAAAATAAGTTACGGTTAATCTTTCATGTCCGACAGTCCCCAAATTGCAGTGCGCAATCAGCTAATGCTGAAAGCGCTTGAGCAGGCGCAAATGTCCCAGCAGGACGTTCCTGTGGGCGCTGTGATGGTTAAGGATGGAAACATCATAGGGCTGGGCGCAAATGAAAGAGAGCGCAAATTAGACCCCACCGGTCACGCTGAAATCGTAGCGTTGAAACAAGCCGCTGCGCACCTAGGCAGCTGGCGTGTC
>JACMKL010000149.1 GCA_014380105.1 Candidatus Melainabacteria bacterium | reverse complement strand
CATCAAGCAAATCTTCAATACGAATGCCAGTTCTTGCGCACTTATCTGCGTAAGTTGGTCCGATACCACGCTTGGTGGTACCGATTTTTTGATCGCCTCTGCTTTCTTCTTCAGCAGCGTCAATCATCAAGTGATATGGCATCGTGACGTGAGCGGTCGTCGATACTTTCAAGTTTGTTGTATCGAGAGTGCCGCGCGACTCTAAAGCATCGACTTCTGCAAGGAATCTCTCTGGGTCAATGACCATCCCAGGTCCGAGAATGCAGGTTTTTTTGTACAAGACACCTGAAGGAATGAGGTGAAACTTATAAGTTTCGCCATCGACAACTACTGTATGTCCGGCATTGCAACCGCCCTGATAGCGGACCACTACATCGGCGTTCTTGGCGAGAAGGTCTGTTACTTTTGCCTTCCCTTCGTCACCGAACTGCGCACCTACTACAACTACGTTAGCCAACGGTATCGCCTCTCAAAAAGATGTGAAAACACAACGAAACCTGCCCATGAAAGGGCAAGTGGTCCTTTGGGATGTGAAGCCTGAACGCTTGACCGGCAGCGCATCACACAAATTGGAAACTGCCCATTGCAGCCACAATTTTGGACACCAGATAGTCTAAGACACTCGCCAAGAGCTGTCAAACTCTAGCTAGCCGAATCAGCTTAAGTATTTCTTCTTCGCAGAATATCGCTGAAGAAGCTCATCAACGCGACATCCTAGTAAACTTCATTGTGTGCATTCCATAACACTTCCAAAGTAAAGTGAAAGAAAAACCGTGTCCGAATCCGTAAGCATATTCGATAAGCATCTCTCGCAGAAGCAAAAACTGGCAACCGATCTGATTTCCGGCGCTGTCCTGAAAGGTCGATTGGCGAATGCGTATCTATTGACCGGAAGGCGCGCCGAAGACAAATGGCAAATCGCCAAACAAATGGCTGCCTATCTCAATTGCGAGCGTACGAAATCCAAAGACGAAGGTTTGTCTCTGAGTAAAGACCAGTCCTGTCTGGCTAAATCAATTTCCGGACAAGCGGTCTCGATGTGTCGCGACTGTCGTTGGATTTCTGAAGATGCCCATCCTGAGTGCCTGCACAAGCTGGCACCGGCGGGCACGGCGTCCAGTCGCAAGATTTCCGTAGCCAGCGCACGCGCTATGACTGACCTTCTTTCAAGGACTACGTCTGCCTTTCGGGTGGTGATTGTAGAAGACGCCAGTCAAGACGTTTTTCATAGACCGTCAGCAAACGCACTCCTCAAGACCCTTGAAGAGCCGCCAGCCAATACCTTGTTCTTCCTGTTTGCCGACAGTGCTGAAGCTGTACTGCCCACCGTGGTAAGCCGTTCTCAAGTCGTGCCGGTGCCCCAGGTGCCGTTTTCGGACGCTGACGCGCTGGAAGTTGCGCTCTTTTCCTTCCACAAACAAATTAAAGACAGTAAGCAGAAAGCCGCACGCGGCTGCCTGTCTGCCATTGAGTTGGCACAAGTAATCATGAAAACGGCAGACGACCTGGTTGAAGAAGACGAGAATGCGCGCGTTGCCTATGCGCGAGTAATCGACCACGCTATCGGCGAAGAGTACCTCAGGCTGAAGGAGAGCGCGATTTCGTCGAGCGCCGACGCGCAGTATTTGCATGACCTTCTTAAGCTCGGACAAGATTCCAAGCAAAAAATAGACCACTATGTCAGTCCGAAAGCCACTCTTGAAGGTTTTTCAATGGCATGGGTGCAATTGGCCCACGCCGCTGGCGTCAGCTGATAGCTATTTACTATGGTTATGGTCGTTTTCGAGTTTTAGAAGTTCGCCGTAAAGCTCTTTCTCTCGGTCCGAAAGCTCTGTCGGTATCATGATTTTGGTGCGCACAAGAATGTCGCCGGGGGCGGATTCCTTTAGTTTCGGTAAACCACGACCTTTGAGACGCAGCATGCGACCGCTCTGGGTGCCTGCAGGAATGCGAATCTTAACGGGCCCGTCCAGAGTCGGAACTGACGCTTCCGAGCCAATCACTGCCTGCGCAGGCGTGAGATTGACTGTGCAGATCAAATTGTCGCCTTCAATTGAAAATTCGGCGTGCGCTTTCACCTTCACTTTGAGATAGAGATCGCCAGCTTGAGCGCTCACTGGTGACTTTGCGCCTTCACCCGGCACACGAATCTTGGAGCCCTGCCTGACGCCCGGTGGAATTTTGACTTCCAGAGTTTTTGATTTCACGCCCTGACCGCTAATCTGTAGAGTGCGCGTCGTACCCTTCGCCACTTCTTCGAGAGTCAGCTCAATTTCAGCTTCCTGGTCGAGCGGACTGCGCCCACTACTGGCAGCACCTGGTCTCTGTCCCCGATGAGCAGCCGCACTAGCCGCACCTTGTGCGCCAGGGCGCTGACCCTGACTGACTGTGCCGCCTGCTCCAAATGATTGTCCAAATACCGATTCGAAAAAATCAGAAAACGGTGAGCCCTTGCCAAATCCGCTCATGTCACCAAAATCGAATTGGAAGCCGCTGTAATCCGGTGGTGGTCTAAACTGGTCGCCCGACTTCCAGTTTGAGCCCAATTGGTCATATCTTCGGCGCTTTTCCGGATCTTTGAGCACTTCATAAGCCTCGGAAAGCTCCTTGAATTTCTCCTCTGACGCCTTGTCGCCCTTATTTTGGTCGGGGTGATATTGCCTGGCAAGTTTGCGATAGGAAGCTTTGATGTCTTTGTCAGCGGCGTTTCGCGGCACACCCAAAGTCTGGTAATAATCTTTGTACTTAACCAAGATCCTTAACTCTCCATCAGCTTTTCGCCTAGTAATCTACAGATGCTTGCCATCTCCGCCCGCAAAACAGGGGATATCTTATCTTAATGAATTTTACAAGTAATGTGGGTTGTAGGCTTCGCCGATCAAAGAGGCTCGTCCTTTTGATACGATACCAAATCTATGACGCTTAGCCCGATTAGGGCGCTTGGAGCTCCTCAGATGGTCAAAGAACTTTTGCTCAAGGCAATTTCCGGCGAACGGCTCAGTTATGCCGAAGGAATTGACCTATTTCAAAATGCCGCACTTACAGATCTCGGCTATGCCGCCAACGAAGTGCGCAAACGTTTTCATCCTGAAGGCGAACCTATCACTTTTGTAATCGACCGCAATGTCAATTACACAAATGTGTGCGACGCATACTGCACATTCTGCGCATTTTATGCGCCTCCGGGTTCGGAGCGCGGTTATGTTTTACCTTACGAAACCATCAAAGAGAAAGTTACCGAGCTAATCGAGTTTGGCGGAACGCAATTGCTCTTGCAGGGCGGACACAATCCGGAATTAGGAATTGAGTTTTACGAAGAGATGCTCAGCAATCTTCGCAGAGATTTTCCAAACCTCACTCTTCATGCGCTTTCTCCGTCTGAAATCGATCACATCACTAGAGTCAGTAATTTGACTTTGGAAGAAACTTTGAAACGTCTCGTGGCGGCCGGACTAAAATCCATCCCAGGTGGTGGCGCTGAAGTTCTTACTGATCGCGTCAAAAAAATCATCAGCCCGCTTAAAATTCCTGCCAGCCGCTGGTTGGAAGTAATGGAAACAGCGCACAAAATGGGCATCCGTACGACCGCTACAATGATGTACGGTTCGGTCGACACCATTGAAGATCGGATGGAGCACTTTATTGTTTTGCGAGAATTGCAAGACCGCGCCGTTGGTTTTACAGCATTCATTCCATGGAGCTTCCAACCTGGTGGCACTCCACTCGGTAAGAAAGTCAAAAATCTTTCCACCGCAACTGAGTATTTGCGCATGGTTGCTATATCTCGATTGATGCTGGACAACATTCCAAACATCCAATCTTCATGGGTAACTCAAGGCTCTAGCCTCGGACAAACTGCCTTCGCATTTGGTGCCAACGATTTTGGTGGCACCATGATGGAAGAAAATGTTGTCTCTGCAGCTGGCACCAGATGTGATGTCACACTCGACGAGATGATCAATTGTATTCACGTGGCTGGCTTTGATGCGGCACAGCGTGATACTCAATACAATATTCTCAAAATGCATCCGCGCAGTGAAGCTGTTCCAAAGAAGTTATCGGCTCCATTGACCACACCACTGGCAGTGGCAAGCGTATAATTTCGGCTTCGGCCAGTCATTTAGAGTATTAATATATAAGCTGTTTGATTGTCTCTATATTGGGGCATACATATAATGGCGTCCGGATTTCTTTCGCTTGTGTGTGCGGGGTGGATGATGAGATATTCGAGGAAGCGGGGACAGTCAATCATCGAGCTTTGTGTTGGGCTCATGGTTCTCGTGCCAATTGTGCTGCTTGTTTTCGACCTGGCAGTTATCGTTATGGCTGTACAAATTAATGACTCTACTTGTCGAGAAGCCGCTCGTGTAGCTGCATCCGGTAATTTAGGCGACCTGAGCGTTAACTCACTAGCCACTTCGGATTTATACAAACGCGCCAACGCAGTTGTGTTGCGAGCGAACACTCAATCCGCTGGCATCCTTTCTAATTTCGCACTATTTGCATTAACCACAAATCCTCCTGAAGCCTCAATCAAAGCCACTATTCTATCGCTTGGCAATACCGGTGGTCCCGTCACCGGCACCGTCAGCGTCACCACAACTGTTGAAGTCAGACCATTTCTGGTGAAGTATGCGTACAACGGCGGCGCACCGCTGGTTTTCCAATCCAGGCAAAGTTTCCCATTCACCTATGTTGTGCCAAACACTGCGTCGCTTACGCCTTAATAAATGTCTTGAAGAAAAAACGGGCGCCTCTTGCGGGGCGCCCATTTAATTATTTACTGGCTAGCTGTTTGCGAATGAATTACGCAGCGAGGTATTTGCTGAGTGTTTGCAAAGCGGCGAGGTCAAGCTTGATTCCAGGTCCCATTGTTGAGCTCAGGTAAACCGACTTGATGTAGGTTCCTTTCACTGACGATGGCTTTACTTTGTTGATGGTGTCGACAACTGCTGCCAAGTTCTTGAGGAGCTTGCTGTCATCGAATGACAATTTGCCGATAGCCATTTGAACCAGACCACCATCTTTTTCAGCGCGGAAAGAAACTTTCCCTGCTTTCAATTCTTTGATGGTTTTGGCTACGTCGAAGGTGACGGTGCCGTCTTTCGGGTTAGGCATCAAACCGCGAGGTCCGAGGATTTTACCCATCTTAGACAGCATCAACATGGCATCCGGAGTGGCTACCAATTTGTCGAATTCCATAAAGCCTTCGCCGATTTTGGCAACCAAATCGTCAGCTCCGACAACGTCGGCGCCAGCTTCGGTAGCTTCAGTCAACTTCTCGCCTTTGGCGACGACAGCGACGCGAACTTCTTTTCCAGTGCCGCCAGGAAGATTGACGGTGGAACGAATTTGTTGGTCATTCATCTTCGGGTTAATACCGAGACGGAAGTGAACTTCGACTGTTGGGTCGAATTTGACCGTTTTTTCGTCCTTCAAAATTTTGAACGCTTCTTCAGCTGTCAAAGGATTTGGTTTCTTCTCTTTGAGCTCTTTCAAACTTTGTTGGCGCTTAGTTAGCTTTGGCATGGCCCGATTTCCTTGCTGTTGGACTTAGTCTTTGATTACGATGCCCATATTGCGGGCGGTGCCGGCGATCATCAATTCTGCCGCTTCAATGGTTGTGGCATTGAGGTCAGGCATTTTGATCTTGGCGATTTCGGTAACTTTTTCTTTGGTGATGGAGCCGACTTTGTTTTTGTTCGGCGTCGCAGAACCCTTTTCTACACCGGCAGCTTTCTTCAGAAGTTCTGCTGCTGGAGGTGTTTTCAATACGAAGTCGAATGAACGATCTTCGTACACAGTGATTTCTACCGGAACAACGGTTCCAGCTTTGTCCATTGTCTTCGCGTTGTAATCTTTGCAGAATTGCATGATGTTGACACCATGTTGTCCCAACGCGGGCCCAATAGGAGGTGCGGGGTTTGCTTTACCCGCTTGAATTTGCAGTTTTATCTTGCCTACTACCTTTTTCACAGCCCTAAGATCCTATGTATGTCGCGAATTACTGATTCTATGGCACATTGGACATCCAATGCGCCACATTTACACTTTTATAACCTGGTTGAACTCTAGTTCAACAGGGGTTGCACGACCGAAGATGATGACAGACGCCTTGATCCGCTCGCGTTCGAGATTGACTTCTGTAACTTCGCCTGTAAAGTCTGCGAACGGTCCGCCCGTAATTCGAACGTAATCGCCCACCTTGACATCGATGACTGCCGGTTTCTTACCTTTGATTCCGGTAACAGCCATTTGACGTCTGAGAATCTTGCGAATCTCACCGTCTTGCACTGGGATTGGTTTCTTTCCAGCGCCCACATACTTCGTCACTCCAGGCGCTTCTCTTACGACTCGCCAGGAATCATCGTCCAAAATCATTTCAACAAATACGTAGCCAGGATATTCGCGCTCTTTCTTCTCGACGCGCTTGCCGTCTTTTACTTTCGTGACCATCTTTTCCGGAACGATAACGCCGAAAATGCGGTCCTGCGCGTTCATAGTAACGATGCGCTTCTCAATATGTTCCTTCACTTTGTTTTCGTGCCCGGATGCAGTCTGCACGGCATACCATTTGCGCTGTCCGTCACTATTGATGAAAGCCATATTTACCCTTACTTTCCTTTTAACTCTGAGCAACCCAATTAAAGGTGTCCACTACCGACTCCGCCACCGTGCAATCTGGCCCAGTGTTCGAGCGGTCCGAATACTGCGTGACCGAGAAACCAGTCGAATCCAAGAACTAGAAGAGTGATGGCAGTTACCAGAAACAATACGCTCCAGGTCTCTTGAATCACTTGTGGTCGTCCCGGCCAGGTGATTTTGCCGAATTCGATCACTACTTCTTTTAGAAACTGACGAATGTCTTTGAGCGACTCGCCAATCTCGACATCCATGTCGTCGATCGCTTTTTTGCCGCCTTTGCCCTTACCTTTGGCGTCCTTGCCTTTCGGCTTGTCGCTTTTGGCTTTATCTTCGGGCGTTTCGTCCTTCACTGATTTTTCCTTGACGGGCGTAATGTCTTTGGACTTAGCTTCCGTTGCGTTGCTCACGGACGGCTCCTTTGAGTCATCGCTAGTCAGCTTGGTGGGCGGGGTGCCGCCCTTTTCCTTCTTCTCTGTTGACATTCGCACTGCTTGTTTGAAAAACTCGCGCCCCCAAGGAATCGAACCCTGACTAAAGGTTTTGGAGACCTCTGTTCTACCATTAAACTAGGGGCGCTCGGTCTGTATCAAAAGCTGGGCGCAGCTCTGAGACATTTTCTGCTCGAGTGAAACTTGCTCTTAAGTCTGGACAATTTGTGCTGCCGCGAGCGATCCCATGGCAGCACATATATAGTATCCAGCGCTTAGCGCTTGGTTTCTTTGTGCTCGAGATGCTGACGGCACCACTTGCAATACTTGTTGATGTTAAGTCTGTCCGGATCGTTCTTCTTGTTTTTCATCGACGTATAGTTGCGGCGTTTGCAAGTGCCACAAGCTAGCGTGATGATGATCCGGTCGTCCTTCTTGGCCACGGCTCTTACTCCTCATCTCACCCGTCTACGATGCTCTGCATCTTCAGGTGAAGGTCTACGATAGGTCTCAGTCTGTGTTTGCTATTCGAAACTTAGCGCTTAAAAGCGGTCGTTTGGAAAAACCGCACAGACCAAAAAGGCCTCCTGGGAGGCGTCAATGCGAAGTATATCTAACTAAGTAAAAACCTGTCAACAAGACTAGAATTGATGCGCGTTACACACACGCGATTTGCGATGATTTAGGCGCTAGCTTTAGCGGAAGTTAAGACTCGGTCGGTGAAAATTTTATTCAGTTCCACAGCGCAGTTGTGTTGCCAGGCAGCGGTTAGAAGCCGCTCGCTGAGCGGATTTTTCGTCATCTTTCTGGCGACAATCACACTTCTTGCCAACGGATGCTCGTCAGAAAAAACTTCTTTCGAGCCCGACACATTACGCATCAATTTACAGGCAGAGCCTCCCAGCCTTGATTGGCAAACGACAACCGACTCAACTTCATTCGATGTTGTCTCAAACATCATGATCGGATTGTGTCAGTACAACAACCAAATGAAGTGTGAGCCTGGCTGCGCAGAGCGCTGGGAAATTCTTGACGGTGGAAAAACGTATCTATTTCATTTGCGCAAAAACGCCAGGTGGAACGACGGGCGCCCAGTCTTAGCGGGCGATTTCGAATACGCCTGGAAGCGCCTTCTCAACCCGACGACCGCCGCGTCGTATGCATTTTTTCTTTATGATGTAAAAAACGCTTTCGAATACAACTCAGGAAAATTGAAAGACGAATCGCAAGTTGGAGTGAAGGCACTTGATGACTACACGCTTGAGATCAAACTCAAAAGACCGGCTGCATACTTCTTGTACCTGACTGCATTTTGTCCAACTTTTCCGGTGCGCAAAGACGTAATCGATAAACACGGCGACCGTTGGACTGAGCCGCAGAACATTGTCACCAACGGGCCTTTCAAAATAACTTTGTGGAAGCATGAATACAAAATCGAGCTTTCTGCAAATGAATTATTTGTCGAAGGACCGCCGCGGTTGAAGAAAATAAAGATGTTTATGATTCCCGAACAAGCTACCGCATTTGGTTTGTTCGAAAATAATCAATTAGATTTCGTAGACAACAGAAGCTTTCCAACCTCTGATGTGGAGCGCTATAGCAAATCTCCTGAATACACAAATCTTCCCCTGCTGCGTGCCAATTACATTGGATTCAATGTCAAGAAAAAACCATTCGATGACAAGCGAATTCGCAAAGCGATGTCACTGGCAATAGATAGAACAATGTTTCCTCGTATTTTGAGACGTGGGGAGAAACCCGCCTATACCTGGATTCCACCAGCGCTTGAGGGCTATTCAGAATCATCACGCTCAACTTTTGATCCGGAAGCTGGTCGAAAATTATTGGCGGAAGCTGGCTATCCAGACGGAAAAGGATTTCCAGTTACTAAAATTTTGTATCCTCAAAGAGAGGATGCAAAGCTAGTTGTAGAGTCGGTGCAAGAACAAATCAAACGTAATTTGAATGTCAAACTACAGCCCGAAGTAAATGAATGGAAAGTCTATATGGATATTCTGCATCGTGACCCGCCGCAGATGTATCGACAGTCCTGGGGTGCTGACTATCCGGATCCTGAGACATTCATGAATTTGTTTATGACGCACAACGGCAACAATTACACGCAGTGGTCAAACGCCAAATACGATTCATTAGTCGATCGCGCAGCAGGAGAGCAAAATCCGAAACTGCGCGCGAGCCTGTATGCGGAAGCCGACAAAATGATTAGTCAGGATGAAGTGCCAGTGATACCAATTTTTCTGGCTACGCAGAATTCGTTGGTCAAGCCCTGGGTCAAAGGCATTACCTTCAATGCTATGGATTTACAGTTTTTCAGAAAAGTCTATATAGATCCAAACGGCGTCGATCCCATTGAGAAGAAATAGAAGAAGGATCGCATTATGGTGGCATTGATCTTAAAACGAATTCTTTCTGCAATTCCGGTCTTGCTGATTGTGGCGTCGTTGACATTTGTACTTGTGCGTTTCGTGCCTGGCGGACCATTTGATGCAGATAAGAATTTGCCACCTGCAATTGTTGCCAACCTGAATGCCAAATACCATCTGGATAAGCCAGTCCTGGAGCAGTATGTGCTCTACATCGGACGGTTAGCAAAAGGTGATTTGGGTGTTAGTTACAAGTACATTAATAGAACAGTCAATGACATTTTGATTGAAGCAATTCCTGTCTCGGTGCAACTCGGATTTACAGCACTGGTTTTGGCGATTTTAATCGGTGTGCCTTTGGGGACGCTGGCGGCTGTGAAACGTGGAACCTTCATAGATGTAGGTGCCATGCTGATTTCAACGGCAGGTATTTCTGTGCCAGGATTTGTAACTGGTGCAACTCTGATTTTAGTATTTGGTGTCTGGCTGAAAATATTGCCTGTCGCTTTGTGGGAGTCTCCGCGTCACATGATTCTTCCGGCTCTGACTTTAGCTGCGTCTCCAGCTGCTTACCTGGCGCGTTTGACTCGTGCTAGTGTGCTTGAGATTTTGGAAAAAGACTGGGTGAGAACGGCAAGATCGAAAGGTCTTTCTGTTTGGAAAACAGTGTTGAAACATACTCTGCGAAACGCTCTTGTGCCTGTCGTGACAGTGCTTGGACCGTTGACTGCAATTCTCATCACGGGCTCATTTGTGGTTGAGTATTTATACGCGATTCCCGGCATGGGGCGCTTCTTTGTGACTGCCGTGTCCAACCGCGATTATGATTTGATCATGGGCACGACTCTCGTATTTGCGTGCATTTTGATCGTGACTAATACGATTGTTG
>JACMKL010000148.1 GCA_014380105.1 Candidatus Melainabacteria bacterium | reverse complement strand
CGGAATTGGTCGAGCGCCTGCGTAGACCCCGCAGGACGCTCTAAATCAATACTGGATAAATCTTTCCAATTTATACTTTTACCATCTGCGGAATACTTGCCGTGCCGCCAGAGAAACCGCAGTCCTTCCCGATTGAGCAGGAGGTGATTGGGTGCGCGCAGAAAAGCAATTGTTGGAACTGCAACTAGAGTAAAAACAAATGACAGGAAGATTTTTATAAACATGCCGTTGTTGGCGGAGATGGCTTGAATAGCGGCTGCACCTTCCGGACGCACGTTGCGCAAGGCAATATCCATGAAGACCAGACCTAACAGGAGAAGAATTCCAATCACTGGCACAGATAGCCAAAGTAAGAAAAGGCGAGTTCCTTTGAGTAAAACACCGCCCGTAAAGCGTTGCCGAACCCATCTTTCCACACCAGCAAATGAGTGATAACGAATGACGATGTCATCTTTCGTGACACCACTGAGCTGTACTTTTTTCGCGCCTTTTTTAGCGAATACAACTTTCAGGTCGTTTTCGTAAATTTCTTTCAGTCTGAGAGTGAAATAGAAAAGAAATCCGAATTGAGTAAACAACCAGGAAAAACTTAAAAAGAAAGCAGTATCAGGGGATGCCCCGCCTCTCAATAGGAGGGCTGAAGGAATGCAAGCACAAAAGAACATCAAAGCCACTCGTTTCCAGCTGTGCGTTTTTTCTAAAGCTTGAGAAATTAAAAGGGGCCAGCAAACTTGAGCGACAAACCAGAGCCAAAAAAAGGGATCAGCAATTCGAGAAAAATAATTATAGTAATACCCTGTCATTGGCATGCAAGTAAATGAGATTAGCGATATCACAGCGATCAGCGACGGATGAATTGGAGGAGGACCTTTGCGCTTGAGAGCAACTACTTCGTTAATACGGAATAAACAGAAAGTAAAGAACACTTGAAGCGGTAACGCGCTCCAGAGCATGCGTGGCAGCATGGTTCCACTAGCACTTCCAATTGCCAAGAATATCAAAGATAAGAAAGCAACATAAATTAGCCCGATTAAGATTCGAGGCAGTTTCGTCAAAGGTTCTTCGGATTCATCCTTCCTTTTATCTGATTTACGAGACGGCATCGCTTTTGCAAGGTCACTAATCATGGTGGCAGAACTTTGTGACTCTACAATCGTATATTCAGCAGATGCAGTTTCACCTGTACCAACTTCTCTGAGAATTGTCTGGGCGGGATCTTCTACGGTACCAAATGCTGCATTCTTCAAATCATCGCTGGCGTTTTCTTTCATACGGTCTCACCGGATGCGACAGTGGGAGCAGGCGCTTCGGGCAAAGCTCTGGAAATTTCTTCGAGTTCTTTTAAAACTTCAACAGCAGATTTGATTCTATCTTCAGGTTCAAAGGCGCTTAAATTAGCGACTAAATTATCAAGCCGTGTAGTGACAGCAGGATTAAGTGTAGCCGGCCGGCTCACCGAAAGAGGCATTGGATCACGACCAGTGAGGAGGAAATAAATAGTTCCGCCTAAGCTATAAAGGTCACTTTCAGGAACAGTTTTTCCGCGCAATTGCTCCGGCGATATATAGGCTTGCTTGCCTACAACTGTTCCTGTTGCGGAGCCAACAAATTGATTGGCAGCGCCAAAATCTATCAAAACTAAAGAACCGTCGTTTCTGACGACGAGATTATCCGGAGTGAGGTCTCGGTGGATGATAGGCGGAGAATTTCCGTGCAAGAAAGCCAAAATAGAGGCAGCTTCGGATGCCCATTGCACGACTTTCGCGACGTCCTGCGCACCATTCTGTTTTACGTATTGGCGCAAATCTTGCCCACTTACATATTCCAGAACAAGATAGTGGCGATCTTCTTCAACAAAGTGATCGAGAACTTGCGCTATATGTGGATGCCTGAGCCCGGAAAGAATTTTCGCCTCTCGCTCGAGATGCTGCTCCGCCTGTCTTTTAACATCAGGATCTGCTTTGGCATGAACGACAGCTTCTTTTAGAACAACCAGATCGGTCTTTTGAATATGAGCAAGATAAATAGCCGACAAACCACCAAATGCCAACTGACGAACAACTTCGACACGCCCTTTCTGAAGTGAATGTCCAGGCTCAAGCGGAACAAAAGTTGTCGGCGCAAAGCGTCGGGAAAGCTCATCTTCCCACATCTGGGTATAGCTCTTTTCGCCAACACCACGCGTTTCATTCTGCATTGATCTTTGATATTCAATCAACTCCGTTGAGCGTGAACAATTACCACCCCAGAGTTCGACTCCCAACAAAAGCTGTTCCACATCAGCGGATTTGATGTTACTCATCCCCAAATTGAGGTGCTCTCCACTGTCAAAACTCAATAGCAGAGTTTTTTTGTCTTTCTTATCGCCGTCTTCAGTCAGGTTGGCAGACTGCAACTCAGTCCAGCTGCGATTACGTCGAAAATTTAGCTTTGGCATGAATGCTGGTGGAAAGGAAATTCCGTCTTTAGAAATATGTATGCGATTGTCTTCTGATACCGCTGACAGTGCTATACATGAAAGAATCGAAGACACCAAAGTGACACATCCACCTATAACGAGATGTGTTGGAATGCTACCGGGGAAAGCGATTGCACGCCCAATTAAAAATCCAAGAATTGCTGGCGCAATGATTGCCCAGAAAGGAAACAGCACGCACGTAGTCGTAAACAAAACCTTTAATGGTTTTGACTTATAAGGAATTACTACATTTAAATCTGCCATCTTTTATTTTCCTGACTGTTTCCGCAAAAGATCAGATGCACGGACTACGAAATCGCTTGCTGGACCTGCGTAGTCGTCATCAGCAATGTCTTTGAGAAGAGCATCATAAAGCCCGCGTGCTTCAGCAAATTTACCGTTATCTCGATAAATATTCGCGAGGTTAAGTTTAGCGTCGTTGTAGTCATACTGATTACTCTTTCGCCTGCCTGCAAAAAATTTGTATGAATACTCAGCGAGCTTTTGTCCTTCAACTTTATTTCCTTGGGCAATTTTCACACGCCCAAGTGCGCCTTGAGAAAATGCGACGTTCGAATTGACTGCTCCCCAGGCTTTCACAGCCTCATCTATTGATTGGTTTAAATACAATTCTGCAAGACTGTAATTTTTCAGTCCTTCATAAGCCACACCCAATGCCCTGAGAGTCTTAGGTCGATCCTTGTAATAGAGCTTTTTGCTATCAACAACTTTCTGCAAAATTGGCTGTGCTTTAGAAAATTCGCCCAGGTGGTTATAGTCATAACCAACGTGAAATAGCGCGTCCATCGCATCATCTTGTTGATTTGCAGGGAATAATTCTGACGCCTTTTCGAAAATTTTCTGTGCACGCGTGTAGTCAT
>JACMKL010000147.1 GCA_014380105.1 Candidatus Melainabacteria bacterium | reverse complement strand
CGGTTGTGCTTTCATTTCATGTCCTCCCAACGAGTGGCACCTATCGCACAGCACGGCGGCGACCCTGGCGCCCATTAACGGTCTCGTCTTCCTTTCCGGATTCAGTCAGAAATACATACCTTTCGAACTGCCTGGCGTTAAGGTCGTTCGATTGCCCGATCTCAAATACCCGGAAGTAGAGCATGTGGAAGCACCGACGATGATCGCGCCGAAGCTCTCCTCTAGCGCAGAACCAGTACGCATTAATGTCTCAAGCCCGCTGCAGACCGTCTTTGAATGTCTATCGACGGCAAAACACTATCCTGAAAAACTGATACCTGAACACAAAATCGTGGAATTGATAGGAAATCTCAGCGCTGCTGACCGAGACCGGGCAGGCGCTTTTGCCGTCCGCAACGACCTGAAATCTGAGCACTGGAAATTTTTGCAGCTGTGCAAAGATCATTCTGTCGGCGCGGGCATTGAAATCGCTAAGAGCAATAACTTTGCTGTCTATTTTTACGGATGGCAAATCGGCAACCTGACGGCACCTCAAAGTACTGAATTCAAGTTTGAGTATTCCCCGAATTGGAAAGTCGCTTTATGCGAAGAGCTGCCATTAGAAAGAGCATACGAAGGCAGGAGAATGCCCGCTTTTTTTGAGAATCTTCTGCCGGAAGGATGGACCGAGAGCCAACTTCAAGCGACATTTAAAATTGCCAGAGAAGATACAGTTACATTGCTTGCTACAACCCAAAAATATTTGTCCAATTTGACTCTTCGAACAACTGATTTTGACGCCAAAGATCTCGTGTTCGATACCTTGGAGTGTGCCCTTTCGGAAATCGGTTCGGCTGAAAACTTAGTAATGACAGTTCGAGGCGATATCGCAAAGGACAGTAATTTGCAGGATGTCTTTCGCAAACTGGGAAAAAAAGGACCAATGCGAATTTCAGGCATTCAGCCTAAGCTGCCCATCAGTCTTGAGCGAGAGCCCGACAAAGAGCCTGCATTGAAAATTGGAACGTTTAAAAATTCTTGCTCTCACATTCTCAAATACCAATCTCCTCTTTTCCCATATTTAGTGGAAAACGAGTGGGCGACTATGGAATTGGCGCGCCGTATAGGACTACCGACTGCTCCAGTAAAGCAAGTAGAGTTTCGAGGAAAGACAATTTTTCCTGGTCGTGCGCTTCTTATTGAGCGATACGATATTCCACGCAAGCTACAGCTAGATAAATCTGATTCCTCTCTAAGACTGGCTTTGCAACAGGATGTAGCTTCTCTGCTTAAGCTCTATCGACAGGACAAGTATGAAACATCCGCTGAACGAGTGGCCGATGCACTAATAGCAGCAGCGTTAGCGCCAGAGCAGCTCAATCACTTTTTAAAGCACCTTTTGTTCTCTTGGATGGTGGGAAATGGAGATCTTCACGCAAAGAATGTCTCCATCATTATGTGGCTACTTCCAGGACAATTAGGAGGAGTACCGATACCAGATGTGGTTGCATACTCTCCGCTCTATGATTTGGTCAACACACGGGTTCACCTTCCAGGCGACCGCTTTGCCTTTCCAATCAACGGCAAGAATGACAAGCTCAAGATAAAGGACTTTGCAGCAATTGCCAGCCGCTGGGGACTCGAAAGAGCTACCGTATCGGATTTTGCGCAGTCGTTAGCTGAAAGCATCAAACGTGAATTGCCGGAAATTCTTGTGCTGTCCGGATTGCCACTGGACCAGCAGACTAGGTATTCATCTATTGTCGAATCCAATTTTGTCTCAATGCAGTTGCAATAAAACTGCCCTCCGCTCAGATCTGGATGAACATCAGCTGAGCCCATTTGTTCGTGCTCCCCCGTGAGCCGGTCGTTAGCAGTGATGGCACACTTCATTGCGCAATCCTTCAAGACTCTCGCGCACCTGCGATGATCGCGATAAAACCTTCCAGTATGTTCCAGGCGATAGTGAACGCTTCAAGCCAAAGCGAGCTTTTAAGCGCTTTTCGGCGACCAATTTGAAAATATCAATTAAGTCGGCGGTCTCCACAGAAATGCCGATTTTTTATTGGGCAGTTATTTCGAAGGGCTTTCTGACACCACCTGCGGTTTCAAAGCCATCAAATGCGTCTCGAACTATTTCTTCCAACTCAGACAGCTCTTCATCTTTTAGAGCTGCGAATTCTCTTTTTCTTCTTTTGCTTGGAAGCATGCCACCATTTCTGTGCACAAATAGTACAAACTGCTCAGCCATGAGATCCGGCATTTCAACAACGTTCATAATATCTTTTATAGCTTCGTCCCGACGCGTGAGATAGTCAATTTCCCTGGGAAGGTCGGCATCGATAGTGCGCTTCACACAGCTATAGAGAAACTCCGCAGCCTCAGTGCAATCGAAGTATCTGTAGAGGTCGGTGGTGTCATTTAAGACGTGTACATTTCCCTTGACCGTTGGTTCCCATTCAATAAACTCCATTAGCCGACCGGAATGCGCCTGAAGCATTTCACGATACTTATCTATCCAATCCAACATTACGGATGAAACAGGGAAAAGCATTCCAGGCGGGGTAAACTGCCGATCTGATAGGCTATGATGAATTAGACATCGGTGAAGTCTTCCGTTCCCGTCAGCGAATGGGTGAACGTAGACAAATCCAAAAGCGGTTGCGGCGGCTTGAAGAACGGGATCTAAATTGCCTTCCTTCATGATGGCATTAGACTCGATTAGCGAACTGATCAGATGCTCAACGTCCTCCGGCTTGGCACCGATGAACTCGGGAAGCGGCTCACCATCAGCAGTGCGTTCGCCGAGAAAAACACCCTCAGTACGCAATCCGCCTTGTACAAAACGGTTGTCTTCAATAAGAATTCCATGTAGACGAAGCAATTCTCCGACTGACAGAGGGTTCTTACCCGCCTGCATCACGGCTCGCCCCCATCGTTCGATTCGATTTCGAGGCGGGTGCTCTCCTTCTAATTGAAAACTAGCCTGACTGTCTGCTAGGAGCAAAAAACTTGCAGCGCGAGAAATGACGGACTTGCTCACGCGTCCAATGACAATTAGTGCGGATTTCGAGAGGTCGCTCTCAACGTAGGACTTTAACGTTTCAGTCTTTCTGATAATAGGACAAAAACTGGAAGTCCCCAGAAGGTTATCTCGCACTTTATGCCGACGCGATAACGTGCCACTAGATTTGGTGAAATACTTGTCGGTATCGAGCAAGTCTACTGATGTGACATTAGGCGCATCCGGGACTGCAAGCATGTTTCCAGTAAGCATTTCATAGAAATACCAGGCACGCCGTGTTAGAGCGCTATTAGGAGCCGAGAGCACATATTGCTCAATTGCTTCGGCTGGGAGGGAAAGGAACACACGCTTTAAAACCATCAGATCGATGTTTTCGTACCGCATGGCGAAATTCAGATGCGCCTGAATAGTGGGTTCTAGTTCGTGGCGCTTACTGTAGATTGTCCAACCGCGTTCTTGCCTTATATGTCCTTTGATATTTTGCTCGGAAATACATCTGGGCTCACGAACAGGAGCCGGAACGTTAAAGGCATGAACAAGGGCGGATAGTCCAGCAAGGCTTGTGCCGGACAGCAAAGCCGATCCTTGAAACAGCGCTGGTTTTTGGTTCGCTAATTCCATTTGAGGTTCCAGATCGCTCTTTCGGGTTCCAGATGTATGTATTTTACCAACAAAGGTTCCATATTGCCCGAAAATTCACATACACGCTCCAAATTTCTCTATTTAGTTCAACTTCCCGCCAGAATGCTGCAAATAGGTTCCAATTTCTTCAAAAAATTCCAGAGGCATACCGAGCTTAGTCGCGGTGTGAAATTTCTATTTCATTGCGGACTTAGGAGGCATGGCGCGAAGATTTAATGACCCCAGTTTCGCAAAAATTCTGCGAACTCAGGAATATGCGTTTTAGATAGTGGCTCAGTAGACGACGAATAAAACTTGCGAAGCCCTTGTGCAAATTCAGTCTCTCCCGATAATAAGTCTGAGAGTTGACCAAACCATTGTATTTGCTCCACACCACGAAGGAGTTGATTGAGTTCGTCGATTACCCTCTGATCTAAGCTATCAGTGGTCACAGACGATAGAAAATCTTTTGCTTTTTCGAACAACTCAGCATCAGCAGTTCCTAAACTGTGCGCTAGCAACGGAAACTTTTGCAAGAATTGGACTAAGCCTTCTTTTTTATCGAACCAGCTGAAATTACCAGCGCCGCCTCCGGCTTTAGTTGAAGTATCATCATAAGCAAAAAAGCCCCATGAGTAAGAATATAGTTCGCGCTCGAACGACTCTTCAAATTCCTTTTCAAGCTTCTCGTATTTAACGTCAGCGTACATGTAGGCCTCCCACTTTTCATTTGCCCCACAATTTTAACTTGAGGCTGTCAATTTTGGAAATTTGATGATCGCGGAAACTTAATCCCGCGGTCAACTCTCTAGTCTTCTCAAAGACTAGAGAGTCAGGTGATCCTTAGAAACCGCGCACAGATCCTGAATACGCTGGCAAGTCATCGGCATATCCATGTCGAGCCACTCATCCTCTCCAGTAAGCTGCTCTCGCGCTCCTTTGATTGCCTGCTTGATGGCCATGTACGTTGAAGCGCCCAGAGTATAAGACGACTCTGTGAATGACTTAGACATCTTCACAGCGTGTTTCTCGGCGAGCGCTTCGCGCTGATTGCGCGCCTCATCCACTGGATGCAAACGCACTCTGAAATCAATAGGAATAGTTTTACTGCACGGCGGTTTGTAGCTCCAGATGTTGTCTGTAATCAACTTACCGTCATGGTCATAAATCAACTCCTCCGTGGTGGCAAAGCCGATGCCTTGAACGAATCCGCCTTCGAGTTGCCCGATATCGATTGCCGGGTTTGGAGATTTATTCACATCGCAAACGACATCAGCTCGCAGTATCTTGAACTCACCGGTGAGCACATCGATTTCAACTTCCGTAACGGCAGCGCCATAAGCGAAGTAAAGAAACGGCTTGCCACGCGGGTTTCGCTCGGTCGGTCCCTTATAGTGTGGGGTCTTGTATAATTCGGCGACACTCAAGTTGACGCGCTCAAACCAGGCTTTAAAGACTATTTCAGGCCACTTCTCTGACCAATTTTCACGCCAGTCCTCAATGCGGCTGTGCGGCGTAAACTGTTCCAGATCGCGGCACAGGCCTTCCAACCGCTGGCGCAGCACGCGGCAGGCTTGCTCGACTGCGCCGCCGTTCAAATCAAACCCGGTCGATGCTGCTGTCGCTGGTGCGTTTGGAATGGTATCAGTATTATTGCCACCAACGCGCACCATCGACAGTGGTATACCGAGTGTGTTCGCCGCAAGCTGGGCAATCTTCGTATTCACGCCTTGCCCCATCTCGACACCGCCGTGATAGACCAGCACAGACGCATCTGCCATGTTGACTGTCACCATCGCGCTTGATGAATTCAACGAGCCACGCGGCTCAGTAAATCCGATTCCATGCTTTTGTGGCACCATAACAATTGCTCGCTTCCGCCAGCGGTTGTTGTTGTTGAATTCATCAACTTCCTTCTGACGTTTTTCGAACTCGGATGTTTTATAAAGTTCATCCCAGATGTCGCGAATATTGCAGAAATCAAGTTCTTGGCCGAAGTGTGTTACGTCAAAAGAATCTTTTGTTCCGTTGCGATACATATTCTTGTAGCGAATTTCTTCCGCCGTTACCTTCCGCCCGAGATCCTTCGACAATTTCCAGGCTACATGCTCAATTGCATTTTCGGTAATCGCCCAAGCTTGCACCACACCAAATGATCGGAATGCCGTATTGCTTGCCTTATTCGTTTTATAAGCGGTTCCATTTGCTTGCAACGTTTCAATCATGTATGCCTGGTCGGCATTGAGCAAGCTCGAATCCATTACTGCAAAGGTGCAGTCGTATGTATCTCCGGCATCAGAATTCAAATCGATCCGCATCGCCTTGATGATACCGTCTCGCGTATAGGCAACATGGTACTCGCCCGCATAAGGGTGTCGTTTACCTACAGCTTGCATATCGGTAGAGCGGTCATACATCAAGCGCACGCCTTTTTTGGCTTTGCGCGCGGCTACCGCCGCCTGAGCGCCAACGATACTCGCACGATGTTGCTTGCCACCAAATCCGCCACCAACTTGCTCAATGACAATGGAGATCTGGTTATTCTTCACGCCAAGCGCCCGCGCAATTGAAGCTTGCGTACCATTGGGATTTTGTGTCGAGCAATGAACTTTCATTTGATCATAAGGTCCGGGCACCGCCAGAGCGCACATGCCTTCCAGATAGAAGTGGGCCTGAGATGAAGTGCGGAAAGTGCCAGATACCACTTCTGTACCAGGTAACGGCGTCTTCGGATTTTCGAGCCAATCCATATTGCTGCCTTCGCGCGTGATGGTAGGAATGCGCTGCTGAATGTCCGCATCTTCATCCTCGGCGTAACGCACGATTGGCATTACCGTATTCTGTTTGATAGCTTCCTCCAGCGTAATAACAGCGGGAAGGTCCTCATATTGTATGCACTCTTTCTCGATAAACTGACTGGCTTCGCGCGCGGTCTCAATGTTGTCAGCCAACACCATGCCGATGGGCGCACCTACAGAGGTAACAATCTTGTCGGAAAAAATAGGATCATCTTCATTGAGTCCAACATAACGCTGCCCACCTTCAGGAACGTCCTCGCAGGTAATCAGGTCCCTGAAGTCAGGAAACTGCTTAGCCAGAAGTTCTTTCAGCGCACTAAGCCCACTGACATTTTTAGTGAATGAAAATTTGGCATGTGGACGGCTACTTTTTACCATGGCACCGTGCAAGCCACCAATGGGCAGCGTCATGTCGAGCGTGTATTTGATTTCTCCTGACGCTTGAACAAATGCGGCCCGTTTGATGATTGGCTGCGTCAGTGGGAAAAGTTCTGGATATTCCTGATATTCCTGCGTGCCTTGGGAGAGCGGTCGCTCGTCATGATTTGCGCCCGATTGGTTTTCGGGTGCCACCATCGACGGATTCACCTGCATAGCCACGTGCAGGTAGAATTTGTAGAAGAAGTTTAGCGCCAATTGCATTCGGTACTGGTTGGTGAATCCTTCTTCTTCCATTGGTATGGTTATTTCGGCAACTTCCGCAGAAAGCGTGTCAAGCGCAGCCTTGAGTGTGTCGTTGCTCCAAGCTTTGCCTTCGAGAAACTTCTCCGTCTTCGGCATGCGGCAATTGATTGAAGCCAAGCCACCAAATACGATGCAAGCTTCGCCAGGCAATACGCAGCCATTGTCATCCAGGCAAACGCGCAAGCCTGCATTTACAACCGGGTGCGCCATCTGTACGCGACGGGCTATTCTGTAGGTTTGAACATATTCGCGCTGACGCATGAAAGGAATGTGGAAGGATAGAATCACCGCGTCTTCGGGCAGAGTAGAAACGGCAGGCATACTAGTCAAAAGCCATGATTTCTTGCCACCATCAAACTCCGCCGAGGCAATGGTCAACGTAGTGCCAAGCGCACCAAATACGGTGAAGATATCGGACGGAAATGGTCCTCCATGCTCGGCGTGGTCGCGAGTCATGAAAATATTTCCCGCAACGCTGCCTGCACTTCTGACCTGATATCCAGCAACGAATGCACCGTGCCGTTTCAATTCGGCGAGACCTTTAGTTTCGTCGGGACCGCGCTTTGCGATAACTCGCCCTACAAAATCTAGCAGTTGTTGAATAGGCACAGCTGCACCCACCAGAAGTCCATCATTCGTCTCGCGAATCTCTGCCAGGTCGCGCAATGCTGTCAGATCGATAAAGACGCGTGGCTTTTCATTTTGATAGATGCCTGAGGCGGTGTTGCCCACAACCAGTTTGACGTTCGCTTTGCCATACTCTTTGCTGAATTTTTTCTTCAGGCTTTGTACTTGTTCCAGATTTGACGGACGGAACCATTCGGTGCGCTGCCCTTTGAAATGCAGCTCCCGCGCTGGCAATTCGTGCGACGGCAGTTCGTCGAGGTTGACTTCAGTGAGCCCAGTTTTGCATTGAACTTTGAATGAAGGATCTATGAGGCAGCTTTGTGTTTGATCGCAAGAGGCTTCATAGTCGCACGCCAAAGTGCGCATAGCATGCAGAATTGGGCGATATCCGGTACAGCGACAAAGATTGCCGCCAAAACTATCCTCGATGTCCTGCTGAGTTGCTTCCGGATTCTGCTGCAAAAGTGCATGCGTGTTCATCACGAATCCGGGTGTACAAAATCCGCACTGGCTGCCGTTGAATTTTGCAATACAATACTGCGTTGGGTCCAGTCCGTCATGCACGTTCCCAATGCCTTCAGTTGTTGTGACGACCATCCCGTCGACTGCGCACACAGGTTTCAGACAAGCGTTGATTGCACGGTGCACTGGCGAACCATCGACAGGGTCTTTGTGCGAAACCATAACGGTGCAAGCACCACATCCACCTTGCTCGCAAACAACCTTTGTTCCTGTGTATCCGGCTTTGCGCAAATACTCTGTCAGCATCTCCGACGGATCCGGATTGTTGATTTGAACGCGAGAGCCATTCAACCAAAATATGAGCTGGTCTGAATAGGCGACTTCTTCTTTACGGCGAAGCTCTTCGGCATTGGTTGTCGGTTCGGACATTAAAGCAATCTCCATAGAAGCGCTATCTCTAACCCAAAGAATACAACGAGCAGCGCAAAACTTACCGGACTCACCCATGTTGGTGTCTCCTTTGTAGGAAACAGCCAGGGAGTAAAAGCTTTGATCAGAAGCGGCATGGTTCCCCATGTCGTCAGGGCGACGCTAATAGCATTGCCGATGAAATTAGCAACTGCAGGATTCAAAGCATGCAATTGCGGGTTCAGAAATCGAATCTCGAGCATGACGATTGGATACAATCCTAAAAGAATCAACATCGCTGTCTTCCAATTTGGTGGTCCCTTTTGCCCCTTCTGCTGAGAGGAAAACCAACCCGGAAACGAGCCCGTTATCGCCTGGTAATCGGTAGAACTCACTGTTGATTCAGCTTGTTCCAAAAGTTTCCTTCGCTCTTCAGAAACGAACCATTCATCCAATGCCTCTGGTGAGTCGAATCGAATCAATGTAGTCCAGACGCCGGGAGTTTTATTCGTTGGTGGTTGCAAATAAACGCCGCGATAGCCTCGCCGCTTCGCCTGAGCCGCTTGAAACTGTTTCTCAAACTCGCGATAAGATAATTCTTGTCCAGATTTTACATGAGTGACGATGGCTACTGCGACACTACCGACGGTGCCACAGGTAGAACTTACAGCCTCCGTCAGGGCAACTTCGTTCGCTTCGATATTTGGTTTTAATTCTTCCAATAATTTTAAACGGTCCGAACTCGCTTGCCATTCTGCAAGTAAATGATGTTCATGAAATCGCTGCACCAATGTCCATTCGTTCTGATCGGGCGTGCTCGACGGAATAATTTCTGCGGACAAGACAGAACCGCTGCCCACGCCCACCATCATTAGACGGGTGAGCCAATCAACATGCTCACCTCCTTCACCTTTCACCGACAATTTCGTCAGATGAACAGTATTGTCCGCTGATTGCGCTAGTTGTGCGGAAGATTGAGTCATAATCCTTGTCTTTCCTCTTTCAAAGCGCTTACCAACTGTTTGTCCATCGATTCGATTGTGGTTTTCACATCGTGCAACATCACAATTCGATCAGTTATAAGCTGAACACGTTCCTTTCTGCTCGTGTTTGCGCTCGCGGACAGTTTGCTCAAATTGCGCTCACTTTTCAAGTTTGCAGTTATTACACCTGATTTTCTCCAGCGTTCAATCAACGATTCTCGTCTAGTCAAACCCTTTTCGGTAGCAGATGTATTCAAGTATTGCTCGACAGATGGGGGGATCGACTCTTTGGTAGAAGCATTGGGAAGAAGGACATGGGCGAGCACATTTAATTCAGGCTTAGAGGGCCTTTGTCCGATCCGCGCCTGTATGAGCGATGCAGAAGATAAAAGCAATAATGCCGAGCCTGAAACGAGATCTAGTGTGTCGGCTTGAACATTCTTCTGGTTCAAGACTAAGCCCTGGGAGACAATCCCAAGTATGCCCGATTGAGTGAAGTTGAGAATGTTGTTGTACTGAACGCCACGATCGCGTGAAGCAAGGATTGCTCCTTTGGCTGTGTACTCTTGCGAAAGTTGATTGTCAATTTCGTCAGAGGCACTGCGGACCTCCAGCGCGTGTTGCATAACTCGTTTTGTCAATGCCAACTGTTTATCAGTTTCATTGTCGGCGGGATTTTCAGGCTTTGGCAGAATTACAGCAGTAAGCAGGTTCAAAAGCTCTGTATCTAGCGTTTCAACAGTGCCGCTCACATCAAACAGCATTTCAATACGCTTATTGACCAGCTCAATTGTCTCAACTCGCTTGCTCTGCATCGAAGGCAATGAAGCAAGTGCCTCCGCGCTTCCCTTCTTGTTCGACAACCTACCTATTTGCTTCCAGTGATCCAGCAATTGTTGTTTTCTAGTTTTGCCGTTCGATGAGCCTGGAGGGACACTTTCCAAATACGAAGTGATAAGGGGAGAAAAACGAGCATCGCTTGGTGCATCGAAATTGAAGATGTTTGCAAGCACGTTGATTTGAGAATTTTGCTTGTGGCGGTAGAGCTTCAAGTATGCCAAGTTGGCAGTTGAAATCGCGACAGCAAGAGCGTCCATAATCATGATCTTTTGGGCACCTGCTGCTGTATTTTTACGGACGAAATCTCCTCCAGCGATGGTCTTCAATACACCTATCTCAGTGAAAGTGGCAGTGTTACTCAACAAATTGACCCGATCCCGCAAGCGCACAAGTTGTGGCAGCAAAACGTCGAATTGATAGTGTTTCTCTCGATCGATACGGTCGACTACCTGGCGAACTTCAAAGGCCGCGCCGAGAATTTTTTCAAGCATATATACGTCTAGAGCAAGTGTGCGCAAATCCGCGCCATTACGAGGACCTGCCATTTTCATATTTATGATGTCTGCTGCACACTGTTCTACGTGAAGCAATTTTGCTGCCTCAATACCTGACGCTCCTATCTGACTGGTGACCGCCAGAGTCGAACCATTTGTCGGAGGCGAAGTGCTTTCAATAGTGCGCAGGAGTGCGAGCAATTCGCTATCAAATTGCTCGGCGAGTGCATTTAGCGAAAACAAAAGAGCGAGTCGCTGATTAAGCAGGCGAGTCGATACGCGATGACGTTTTGTCGACTCAGCCGCCAGGATTTGTCGCGAAGCGGTTGTATCTTTCAGACCGAATTCGCTCTTCCACATGTCGAGCATTGCGGCTTTTCGCGATTGCGTGCTGCCGTTGGGCGTAGCATTGATGTATTTACTAACCAGTTCAGGCAACTGAACAGATGCTTTATCCAACCCAAATACGCTCGCGAGCGGATTTGGATGACAACGATCTATGGACGCACCTGTGTAAGAAAGACCTACCGCCGCCACCCCTAAGCCAAGAGTTAAACCAGCACTGACAAATGTCAACACGTTCGAACTATTGAAGTTTTTTTGTAGCCGATTGGCAGCCGCAATGTTGAAGAGCACGCCGAAGGTGGTGAAGTTGACTGTGTTTGCAAACTCGACGCGACGATTGACACTTCGCACTTGCTTATCAATTGCATCGTAAGTGTCGTCGATTGATTCATCGAGTAAATCTGATGTTTGCCGAACTTCCAAATAGCCGAGAAGAAGTTTCTTAAGAACAAAAGCATTGTTCCAGAGCAACTCTTCACTGGTCGCATCGCCGGCAGCTTGCAATGCCAAAATGCGATCCACGTTATTGCGCACACCGAGAATGTCAGCCGCTTCATTTTTTCCAAAAACATCACGCGTTTCGCTTGCGGCAAGCGCTGCAAACGGCAATACCGACTGCCCGATCAATAAGCATCCGAGCAATAGAGCAATAAGCCGCGCTGAATTGACAACCTGCGTCATGGAATTCTTTGACTCGGAGCGGTCCTTGAAGCTTGCGAAAGAAACATACGATGCAAGTCTATGCTCTTGGCAAAATTGCTCCCTTAAGAGAACAGCTTTATTGGCTCAATAAACATCCAATATTATTAATTTAACAAATCCAAAATCCTACTAAGGGCACACTCAGCCTCTTCTTCCGCGGTAGTCGCGCAGTCAAGATGATTCAATTGTAGACCAACTATAAATTAGCTCTGCAGGCGGGAAGAAGAATTGGCGCTTAAGGTATCCCATCAGTCCTTTTCTCGATTCTCACGCAGTGCCGTTTGCATTTTCACCTGCTTACTAATTCAGCCCTGGTATCTTGCCGTATCAGCAGATACTACTGGCGGTGCCCTGACCCCAAACGCAGCTCAGGCAGCAGATATTCTTGGCATTCGTCAGGAAGCAGAACAAATCATCTCCCTGCGCAGAAGCGGGGCAAGTTTGACCGGTGACCGGCATCAACTCAACAACTACCGGGCGCTGGTATTGCGCAAAATTTTCGAGGCTGATCTGCAAACGCAGTCTGCTGAGAGCCGGATAGAATTCGAGATTGCGTATGCCTATGATGCCATCGCGCGACAGCAGCGCAAAGAAAACAACGTAAATCAAATCTTCAATGCGGTCAACTTCACGCAGTCTGGCGTATTTGGCATTCTCTCCGGTGCTGACGATCTGCAAAACAAGTTTGTTCAAGAATCCACAGAGTCTCTCGTGAGCGGCTCAGTGAGTACCCTTTTGGCTACAACGGGTATTCTTTACGGCAAGATTGCTAAAGCTAATCACCTTACTCCGCCAGCGTTTATGTTGTCTTACGTCAAAGGTAAACCGGTTGACGGATCCGATCTGCCACCACTGGTAATGCGTTATTTGGACTCGCCATCACCAGGCGAAAGCCGCACCCGCAGAGAGGTTCTCAATACAACCTGGAAGCAGCGCTACAAAGCGGACATGGCAAATAAAAAGACGCTGTACGGTATCGATGACGGCAAAGCGAGGAGCCAATCCTATCTCAATAGCCGTCTTAACTTACTCTGGTCTCTCTACACTACCATTGAAGGATTCAACTCTGATCTTCTTTCCTTGCTGAACCAGCTAAGGGGCAATTCCACTGTCGACGACTCACCTTCAAACACGAAAGTGGCTTCCT